>CAVTLU010000013.1:0-212609 GCA_963735545.1 uncultured Acidobacteriaceae bacterium | reverse complement strand
GCTCTCGGGCGGGCAGCGGCAGCGCGTGCTGTTTGCCCTCGCGATGTGCGGCGATCCCGATCTTCTGTTTCTGGACGAACCCACCGTCGGGCTTGATGTTGAATCCCGCCGCACGCTGTGGGACGAAATCCGCAAGTTGATTGCCCGTGGCAAGACCGTGCTGCTCACTACGCACTACTTGCAGGAAGCGGACGCCTTGGCCGACCGGGTGGTGGTGATCAACAAAGGCGAAATCATCGCCGAGGGTACGCCCGGCGAAATCAAGGCCCAGACTGCGGGCAAGCAGATCCGGTGTATCAGCAGTCTGGAGATCGAGACCGTGCGGATGATTCCGGGAGTTCTCGAGGTAAGGCAGGATCGCGAGGCGCTGGAAATTCACGCCACCGACGCCGAACCGGTGATCCGGGAATTGCTGGCTCGCGATCCGCGGCTCTCTGGACTGGAAGTCAACAGCGCCGGGCTCGAAGAAGCGTTCCTGGCGCTAACTCGGGATAGCGGCGCAGCGTAGAGACGTAGCTTGCTACGTCTTGCCGGCCAGCTACCACATAATTCTTGACGAGGATAACGAAATGGCAACAGCTTCGACTGCACTCGCTAACTCAGTCCTGCAGCGCCCAACCGGCAAGACCTTTGCACTTTACTTCAAAGAATCGAAGTACGAGTTCCTGAAGTATCTGCGGCTCCCGATTTACTCGGGCTCAACCATTCTGTTTCCGGTGATGTTCTACATCCTCTTTGGGCTGCTGATGAGCAGACAATCCGGCCACGAGGCGAGTATTGCCACCTATCTCATAGCGAGCTATGGAACTTTTGGGGTCATGGGCGCTTCTCTGTTCGCGAATGGCGTCGGCATTGCCACAGAGCGTGGCCTCGGCTGGATGCAGGTCAAGCGCGCCAGCCCCATGCCTCCGGCTGCATATTTTCTGGCAAAAACCGTAGTGAGCGCGTCGTTCAGCCTGATTGTCCTGCTGCTCCTGATCGCGCTTGGTACTGCGTTTGGCGGAGTAAGGCTCGGTCTCGCAGATGCGCTGAAGCTGATGGGTATTCTGCTGGCTGGCGTAATTCCCTTCTGCGCCATGGGACTGGCTATCGGCTACTTCGCGAAGCCGAACTCCGCGCCGGCGATGGTGAACCTAATCTACCTTCCCATGTCGTTCGCGTCCGGCCTCTGGGTCCCCATCAACTACCTGCCCAGCTTCTTGCAACACTTCGCCAACTACCTGCCCGCCTATCATGTCGCCCAACTGGCGTTGCGGGTAATTGGCGAGGGACAAGGCGGTTCGGTGTGGCCGCACTGGGAAGCGCTGCTGGGATTCACGCTGCTGTTCCTGGGCATCGCACGCTTGGGATTCCAGCGCGACGAAGGGAAATACTATGGATAAGCACGATTGTCATTGCGAGTGGAGCGAGGAATCTGCTTTCGTCAGGCGCCACTCCGGAGCAGGCTCACTGCTCAGCAGATGGAACCATATGCATCAAGTGAGGTCGCTATGAACACAAATCAACTCACCGCCGGAACTCTGATTTTAATTACGTTGGTCCTGCTTCTGGTCCTAGGCAAGCTTGACTTGCTGGTGATTCTGCTTCCAGTATCGCTATTGCTGAGCTATGGAATGGCCCTGGTTGGCGGCAAGAAAACCGGGCTGTCTGTGGGCCTGAAAAAGCGGTAGGCTGGAGCTGCGCATATGAGAGTCGCCATCAAGAGGCTGGAGCCGGGCTGGGTAACCTACATCTGGCTCGCCTACCTGGTTTTTTTCTTCATTCACCCCGTCTTCGACCACGTCGGCTGGCAAGGGTGGACGGCCACGATCTTGGGCACCGCCGTGTTCCTGGCGCTTTATCTTGCTTTCTTCAGGGCCAAGGGGCAGATGAGGCTGTGGTGTCTGGCCGGCATGGTTCTGTTGGGAATCGGATTTGCACCGTTCAACAGTGGCGCGACCGGATTTTTTATTTACACTGCGTGCTTTATTCCCTTCGCCGTCGACACCGAGTTAGCCGCCGCGAAACTGCTCGGCGGGATCATTGCGATCGTTGGGCTGGAATCCTGGTTGCTGCACCTGCCTTGGCAGTTCCCCACCGTCGCGATCTTCTTTTCCGTATTCCTGGGCGCCGGCAACATCTTCTTCGCGCAGAAAAACCGCGCCGAATGCCAACTGCGCAAGGCCAACGAAGAAATCGAGCACTTGGCCAAAGTCGCGGAGCGCGAGCGCATCGCGCGCGACTTGCACGATGTACTTGGGCATACTCTTTCCGTCATCATCTTGAAGTCCGAATTGGCGGGCAAATTGATCGATCGCGACCCGGAGCGCGCCAAGGCAGAAATCGGCGACGTCGAACGAACTTCCCGTGCGGCTTTGGCCGACGTTCGCAGCACCATTCGCGGCTACCGCAGCCACAGTCTGGAAGCCGAACTCAAGCAGGCCAAGGCCACGCTGGAAACCGCGGGCCTGACCGTCAACGCTGAGTCAGCGGAGGTCCCGCTAACCCCGACACAGGAAAGCGTAGTGGCATTGATCGTACGCGAGGCCGTGACCAATGTGGTGCGGCACGCCCAAGCCCGCAACTGCCAGTTGAGGCTGACGCCAGTGAATGGCAGTTGCCTGTTGGAAATTGCCGACGATGGCCGCGGCGGCAAGCAGGTGGAAGGCAACGGCTTGCGCGGGATGCGCGAGCGCATCGAAGCCCTGGGCGGCACCATCGAGCGCGAGACCACTACAGGAACCAAGCTGCGCATCCAGTTTCCGCTAAAGCCGGTGTAGGGCGGACGCCCTCGTCCGCCTTACTGAGAACTGGGTTTCTCGGTCACAGCAAACATGGCTCAGCCAACAACTACGAATCACGCAGTCAAAGAAGGCCGCAAGACCATCCGCGTAGCCATCGCCGAAGACCAGGGCATGGTTCTCGGCGCACTCGCAGCGTTGTTGGAAATCGAGGGAGACATATCCGTAGTCTCCCGCTCCCCCAACGGAAAGCTGGCCCTCAGCGCGGTGCTGGCGCAGAAGCCAGACGTGTTCATCACGGACATCGAAATGCCGGAAATGACCGGCCTGGACGTAGCCGCCGAACTCAAACGCCGCAAGGTGGGTACACGCGTCATCATACTGACCACGTTCGCGCGAGCGGGCTATCTGCGGCGAGCGCTGGACGCGGGAGCCTCCGGATATTTGCTCAAGGATATGCGCGCCGAAGAACTGGCCGAGGCAGTGCGGCGCGTCCATCAGGGGTTGCGGGTGATCGATCCCGAGCTGGCCACCGAGGCCTGGAGCGAGCCCGACCCGCTCACTGACCGCGAGCGTCAGGTCCTACGCCTAGCCGGCGACGGCATGGCCAGCGGCGACATTGCGGTCGATCTCGGCCTCTCCGAAGGCACGGTGCGCAACTATTTATCGGAAGCGATCAGCAAGCTGGGGGCGGCGAATCGGGTGGAAGCGGCGCGGATTGCGCGGACGAAGGGATGGCTGTGAGTGCGGCTCAAACAAGTCTGGGCGGGCACCTCCGCCCGCGACTGCGTCCGCCAAACCAAAGTTATGGGATGGCAGGTTCTTGGACGATTCCTTCGTCGGCAATACCCTGGCCACCCTGAAACTTCCCTCGGGCAAGCACGGTGAAGGTGTCGCAGAACCGATACGCGTCCTGGAGCAGGGACTTTCCGTTTTCGCTGGCTTAGACGTGGCTTATGAAAATGACGCTGGAGAAAGCCCAGTAGCTGGCTTTGGACAGCGGCCTGAATCTACCCCCCCACTCTCCCTGTTCCGTTATTGTAAATTTTATCACCAGTGGTCCGCGGTCGCGCGGAAGTGGCCATAGGATTTCTCCCCGTCAGCGATGAGAGGGTTCTCGGCTGCGTTCTCTCATCGCTGCTTCCCCTATCAGGCAAGCGCAAGTGGATCCCACTCTGGGTGTGCTCGCGGTGTGCACTTTCTATATTTTCAGGTTTCGATACTGGATCATCGATCGAGTCATGCTCTCTTGGGCGGATAACGGGCTTACGGCGCCAGGGTTCACAGCGACGAAGTCCTCCTGGGCCCTATTTCATCGGTTGGGTGTATTCAGTCCTGAAAGAGGCGCGATATGTTGCTGGCCGCTGGTGCAAGTGCAATTGCCAATCTACAGTTAAGCCAAGTCATTCTGGCGATCGGTGGTCTTGGGACCGCAGCTTACGGCGTGGTGGACGTCAGCAAGGGCTTTTGGGGAGGCGTGTCGAATCGGGGTTTTGGCGATATCAAGGCGGCCGTTTCTCAGTTCATTCCCGCCGGAGACAAAAACGGACGGGTGCTTTCGCTGCCTTCAGTCTTGGACACACTGAAGGCCAACTGGCTGAACGGAGTGGCGCTGGGCGACCAGAAATCCATCGCCAAAGCGCTGATCAAGTTGAATCTTAACGAGCAGAGCGCGAGCACAATGGCGGCTGCTACCGGCGTGGACGAAAACATTCTTGCCAGCATTGCCGGCAAGCTCTCCTCGGGAGAAGCGCTCACCCCAGAAGAAACCGACGCGTACGGCCGTTTCGACCTTCTGCTGAGCGCGGCGCTGGATCAGGGCTACCAGCGCGGCGATCAGCGCTACCGAAACAGCGCCAAACTGTTGGCCGTTCCGGTGTCGGTGGCGCTGGCATTGCTGGGAGCATGGGCGATTTCGCCGGGGGCGCTCTGTCGCGCCGACGCTTTGCGGGCGTTCGTCGGCGGTCTCCTGGCGACGCCTCTGGCGCCAGTGGCCAAGGATGTCGCGAGCGCTGTGCAGCAAGCAACGAAACTCGCACAAGCGTGGTCGAAGTGACCTATTTCATCGACGTGCGCGCGGACTCCGCCGGCGGCAATCCCGTCGCCGATGCCGGCAGCGTGGTGGTACGCACAGACACGCAACAGAACCCGAATCCATCGCAGCCACTCGATCCCCAACTCATACAGGCTGTTCAGGGCCGCGACGTGCTGCTGTGCACGCATGGTTTTCATGTGAACCGGGCAGCGGGAATCAGCTATCTGTCGCACTGGAGCGAATGGCTGGAACTCGGACTCAACGGATTTTTTATCGGCGTTTTATGGCCGGGCGATTCGCGCTGGCTGCCTTTCATCGACTATCCGCTCGAGGGCGATGAAGCCATCACCAGCGGCCGCGTACTGGCGGACTATTTGCGCCGCAACTTCTCCGGCATCAGCAGTCTTTCATTTGCCTCGCACAGCCTGGGCGCGCGCACCGTGCTCGAAACCATTCGCAGCCTTAACCAGGCTTTCAGGCTGAAAACCCTTACGGTGATGGCGGGGGCTATCGACGATACCTGCCTGGTGGGCGAGTATCAGGACGCAGCCAAGCAAGTGGAAAAGATTTCCGTGCTGTCTTCCAGTCGCGATGACGTGTTGAAGTGGGCCTTCCCGGCGGGCAACCCCGTTTCCGGATTTGTGACCCGCGGGGAACCTTACTGGCACGGAGCGCTGGGGCGCTACGGTCCGAATCCTCCGGATCAGCCGGCGAAGTTATCGCAAACTCCAAATCTACCTGAGTCGTGGGATTTCGGGCATGGCAGCTACATCAACACCGACGGGCCAGTCGTGGGCCCGCCGGGCGAGGCTGGGCCGTTTGCTTTGCCACGGGTAGTTCCGCCACAGGGGACCGTGAAGCCTTCCGAGGAAAAGAATTGGCAGCAGGCATGGGCCGCGGGCTTTGTGTCGACGCGATTCTCTTAGCTACGCGGCGACTGCGACCGGGGATTTTCGTTCGAGCCACCCAAACGTAGCCCGCACGATAAACACATTCAGCAATATCGAAAGCAATGACGCGGCGATCGCCGTACTGAAGACGTTCTCACCTACCATGCCCGCCGATTTGGCGGCCTGGACGACCACGAACGAGAGTTCGCCGATCTGGGTTAATCCCGCGGCCACTGCAACTGCCGTGCGGATGGGATAGCGGAACAGCCACACGATGGCCATCCAAACTACGAATTTTCCAACCACGATGAGCAGCAGCATCATGCTCAGAAGCGGGAGGTTGTTGAGTAGGACCTTTGGGTGAACCAGAGTTCCCAGTGAAACGAAGAACAACGCTACGAAAGCATCGCGGAGCGGGACAAGCTGAGCATGGGCATCGCGAAGATCCGGCAAGCCGCTAATGGAGAGTCCAGCAAGGAAAGCGCCGAGAGCAGCCGAGAAGCCCACCGCTTGTGCGAGTGCGGCGGTCCCCAAACAGATTGCGACTGCGACCAGCAGAAGAAGTTCCGTGTTACACGTCATCTTGACTCGCCGAAGAAGCCCCGGGATGACCTTAATGGCGAGAAAGACCAAGGGGATCAAGAGGACCAAAGCCTTGCCGAGAGTCCACGCCGCCTTTGCCAAGTGCCCACTCTCGGAGCCACCGAACGCCGGCAGCACCACCGTCATGCAGATGACGGCGAGATCTTCTACGAGAGTGATGCCAATCATCACGCGTCCGAAGATGGCGGTCATCTTGCCGGTATCGTTCAGCAACTTCGCGAGCACCATGGTGCTGGCTACAGAGACCGTTGCACCGATCACAAGTCCCTCGGCGGTGCTCCAGCCCGCAAGCTTTGCTGTGGCAGTCGCGATGCCCAACATGAGCGCGATTCCGATTGGCGCGCCGATGAGAGCAACCCATTTCACCCGCATCAGGTCGGCGATGGAGAAGTCGACTCCGGTCGAGAACATCAGCAGAACAACGCCAACCTCGGCAAATACCTCGAAGCTATGCAGGTCAGAAATGTGGGGGCCCGGAGTGAATGGACTTACGGCGATCCCACCGAGAACGAAGCCCACGATCAGAGGTAGACGGAGGCGCCAGGCTAGCAATCCCCCAAGCACGGCAGCCACGAAGATATAAGTCAGGTCGCGGAATATGATCGGGTTTGGTTCCAATTTGGCGTCCTAGGCCGCATTGTTCAGTTCAACTCGCTCGGTGGAGCGACGGGCTTCCTCGCCCGTCAAGGCACAGGCCCGTGGTCTGACGGGCGAGGAGGACGCCGTCGTTCCATTGTATGAAATCACGATCGGTTATAGCTTGCCTCCGGGCTCAGGCTGCAGTCAGCAGATTTTCTGCGAATCGCCACTCTTCGTCAACCCACTGGGCTTCGCAGCGGAAACCGGTGTCGGCGGCGATGCAGGGAATCTCCTCGCGGGAATATTTGTGGCTGCTTTCGGTCCAGATGGTTTCGCCTTCCTGAAGGGTCACGGAAAGCTCGGCGGCGGGGATGGTCACGGTCTGCTTGCGGCGAGAGCGGATGTGCATTTCAACGCTGCGGGCGGCGCAATTGAATTTGGCCACGTGCTCGAATTGGTGCAGCGCGAAATTGCCTTCCAACTCGCGATTGATTCGACCCAGCAAATTGAGGTTGAAAGCTGCGGTCACGCCGAGAGGATCAGCATAGGCGTTGAGCAACTGCGGGATGGGCTTCTCCAGGTCGGTGCCCAGCAACAGCGAGTCTCCCGGTTCGAGGATGCGGCGAAGTTCGTGCAGGAATCTGAGGCCCGCGCCGCGGTCGAAGTTTCCTATGGTGCTGCCCAGAAACAGGACCAGAAGGCTCTCTCCTTGTTCGCGGCGGGCGGCAACTTCCGCCAGGCCGTCGAGGTATTCGCGCTCGAAGCCAACGATGCTGATGGCGTCAATATCGCCCAGTTCGCGTTTGCACATGGCCAGCGCGGTCGGGGAGATTTCGATGGGACAGTATGAGGTGCGCTGAGTCTGGCTGAGCGCCTGGAGAATCCAGCGAGTCTTTTTGCCGCTGCCACTGCCCAGCTCTGCGACTACGACCGGCGAGGGCAGACGTTCCACGATGTCATGTGCGTGGCGCCGCAACAGGCGCTCGTCAGCGCGAGTGAGGCCGTATTCGGGGAGGACGCTGATGACTTCGAAGAGAGCGGAGCCGACGTCGTCGTATAGATACTTCGAGAGAAGTTCCTTTTGGCCGGGCTGAGTGAGTCCGGCACGGACGTCGGCGGCAAATTCGTAGACGGGATCGGCAGTAAGGGATTGAGCTAGCATCGGGCGCTCCTTAATTTATTCGTTGCGCACACAGCGGAAGCCGGAATACACGTACTGGTAATGCGGTTGGAACCAGTTGCGAAATGAGCGGCGCAACATGCAGGCGGCGGTGCGCGCGGAGCCGCCTTTCATCACAAAATGCTTGCCATCAAAAAAATTCGCGGAGTAGCCGGGATAGAACGAGAACGGCTGAAAGCCTGAAAACGGGGCAAACTCGGTTGAGGTCCATTCCCATCCATTGCCGAGCATGCCGGCGACTCCGAACGCGCTTTGGCCTTCGGGGAAGAGCTCCCACCGGCACCGGGTCCCAACCATGAAAGTCGAAGTTCCCCCGCTTGGCGCTGGGAGCCGCTGCGCCCCAAGGGTATTGCCGTTCGGAGCCATCGGGCGCGCCATAGGCTGCGCGATGCCACTGCGCTTCCGTCGGCAATGACTTCCCGGCCCAGCGGGCGTAGGCACTGGCTTCTGCATGGCTCACGAAAACTGGCCAGTCCGGCGGCAGAAGAACGTCGTCAAACATGGTGCGGTAGAGCCACTGCTCTCCATCGCGATGCCAGAAGGCGGGATGGCCGATGTTGTGCTGAATCCGCCAATTCCAGTCTGCGTCTTTCCACAGGGCACGATTGTCGTATCCACCTGCGGCTATAAATTCCAAGTACTGGCCGTTGGTTATTTTGTACTGATCGATGGAAAAGGCGGGGACATTGACGGCATGTGCCTCGAACTCGTTGTCCCAGCCGAAAACGGCGTCCGCGCGGGAGATGCCGAGCGAGGCCATACCCGCGGGAACGTCGATCATTTTAGGTTCGACGGAAGCGACTACTAACTCAGGCCGGGGCGGTGGCGCAATCTTGCGATCCAAGGGCAACTGATGAAGCATGTAGGCCAGGGTTTCGGCGTGCATGAGACGATGCTCGATGGCGACGTTCAGCAAAGTGGTCGCGGAGAAATCCTGTCCCGAGGACTGCGCAGAGGAGAGAACAGCGCCTTCGAGTTTTTCGTCAATTGATTCGCGAACGCGCCGAATGTAGCGGCCAACTTCCGCGAGAGAAGGCCAATCCGCCGGCTGGTCGGAGGGGAGCCCGCCACCAACGGGATCAATTCCGAAAGCAAAGAGTTGATCGTATTCCGGATGAAAGGATTTCAGGTTGAGCAGGCGCTCGTGGAACAGATTCCAATCGAAGGCTTCGAGGTGCCCAATATAAAAGACGATGCGATGCCGCTCAGGGATCGGCCGCTCATAGAGAGAGTCGGGCTTCACGATTTTGAACAGTTCGTCGGTGCATTCCCGGCTCTGCGCGAGCCGGTCGAGAAGCTCATGCCCAACGCCGGTGCGAGATTGTGCGGCCAGCATGCTTCGCCTCCAGAAATTGCAGTCTGCTTTTTCTCTGACGCTCGTCCCGTAGATGCCCAAGAGTGGCAGGTGGATTCCCTGCTTTGGTTGTTTTTCGTCAGATTCTTGCGCCCAGTTTCGGGCCCTGACCTGCCGACAATTGCCAAACTGCTGGTGGCAAATGGATTATGGTGTTTTTCGGAGTTGCCTAGGTCCTGCCTTCGAGATCGCTGTCGCCCTAGGACATCGGCTTTTTCAGCTCGACGGTGAACAAAAGTATTTCTTCCTGGCCCACGTTCTCGACCGAATGCGGCGGCAACGGAGCTAACCACATGGCAGCCGGCAAATCGGGAGACGGCGGCGCCCTACGCGAGTCGAAAAGCACGTTGCCTTCGCCGTCGCGCCGGATGAAATCGCTTTCGCTCAGCACGTACACCACACTCGGCCACCGGTGGGTATGGACTGGAACCAGCTCCCCCGGAGGGATGCGCACATTGAGAACCCTTACGTGCTCGTTCTCTAGCAGCAACGTATGGTGCGCAGCGGCGGCCACGAGAGCGTCGAGCGAATCCGGCCAAGGCCACGGCTCGCGATCGGTGGTGGCGTTTTGAGTCATCGCAAACAAACGCCGCAATTCGTGGTGCGCGCTGCGGGTAGAAAGGGTAACACGGGAGAGCGCAGGATTTGGAGATTCATCATGTCCTCCGTGGAGTCGCAGAGTCGCTGCGTCTCCGAATTGCTCGTCAACCCATTGTCATTTGAGCGGAGCAAGAAATCTGCTTTCTCTCGCGGGCCGGCAGACCGCAGATTCTTCGTCGCTGCACTCCTCAGAATGACAATCTTGAATCTTTGCCGAATGACAATTTCGGTCTTCTGTCAGCAGCCTGCTGCCTCAAGTGGTAATCTACACGTCGAAAAACAACAGATCTGGCTGGGAGCTTGAGCATATTGGAGGGGAACAATGACAACGGAGAGGGTAGATCGGCGTGAATTCATTCGGGCCCTTGGTGGATCGGCGGCGGTGATGTCGTCATTGCCGATGGCGGCTTTTGGGATGGGCGACAGCGGGCACGCGAGTAGCTACGCCGCGAGTCAAGGAGGCACTGAGATGGCCGCGAAGACTCCTCCGAGAATCAGGTTTGCGGTGATCGGCATTAACCACTACCACATCTACGGCCAGGTCAAAGCCGCACTGAGCGGCGGCGGAGAACTTGTCTCGGTCTATGCGAAGGAACCCGATCTGGTGGCCGGCTTCGTGAAAAGCTTTCCCCAGGCTAAGGTCGCCCGCAGCGAGGATGAGATTCTTGACGACAAATCCATACAGCTGGTGCTGAGTTCCATTATTCCCGTCGAGCGGGCGCCGCTGGGAATTCGAGTGATGAAGCACGGCAAAGACTACATGGCGGACAAGCCGGGCATCACGACGCTGGAGCAACTGGCGGAGGTCCGCCGGGTACAAGCCGAGACCAAGCGGATTTATTCGATCACGTACAGCGAACGTTTTGAGAACCGCGCAACCGTGAAGGCCGGCGAACTGGTACAGGCGGGCGCGATTGGGCATGTGGTGCAGACGATCGGATTGGGCCCGCATCGCATGAATACCAAGGAACGTCCGCCGTGGTTCTTCGATAAGCAATATTACGGCGGAGTTCTGTGCGACCTAGCCTCGCACCAGGCCGATCAGTTTCTGTACTTCACGGGATCGACGCAGGGCGAGGTCGTAGTGGCGCAGGTCGGCAATATCTATCACAGTCAGTATCCTGAATTCGAAGATTTCGGGGACGTGGTGCTGCGTGGGAACAACGGCTCCGGGTACATACGAGTGGACTGGTTTACGCCGGACGGACTTCCGACATGGGGTGACGGCCGATTGACCATTCTGGGTACGGACGGCTTTATGGAGGTCCGGAAAAATGTGGATATCGCAGGCCGGCCCGGAGGCAGCCATCTATTTCTAGTGGACCAGAAGCAGACGCAATATATCGACACCAAGGATCAAGAACTGCCTTATGGGAGGCAGGTCGTTGATGACGTGCTCAATCGAACCGAGACTGCGATGACGCAGGCACATTGCTTTCTAGCCACGGAGTTGATGCTGAAAGCGCAGAAGGGGGCGCAGAGATTGGCGAACCGGGGATAGGGCTACAGTCTTTCTCTGCCCTTGGTCAGAAAAATCTTAAATCGCAGAGGCCGCGGAGAACTGCCGCAGAGATCGCAGAGTTAAACAGGACCTCGGTCCAGTACTAAGAAAAATATGCTCAGGAAATCAATGACCCATTCTTGTTGTCGAATCATTCTCTTGATAGTCATCGCCTCGGCTGCGGCAGCGTTCGCCGCGGACTCCGGCCCGTTACGCGTTGGAGCCGCGCGCTTGGACATTACGCCTCCCGCCAACGCGCTGCCGATTCCCTTCACCACCATTCGCGATCACATGTTCGCGCGGGCGATCGTGCTGGATAACTCCACGACTCGTGCTGCATTGGTCGGAGTGGATTTGATCGGGATCGACGAAGATCTTTGGGCCGACGCCTCCAAACAGATTTCGCAGGAGCTGCAGTGTCCTATCGAAAATATTCTGTTGTCGGCGACGCACTCTCACTCCACGCCATATCCCGACTGGGGAGGTCCGAAAGCCCCGCCCGATCCCAATCTCCCGGCTTTCCGCGCACAGTTGAAAGCGGGGATTATTGAAGCGGTTCGCCAGGCTAAAGGGAAACTTCAGCCTGCACGTATGGGCTATGGAACGGGAGCGACTTATCTCAATGTAAACCGGGACGCGATTCGTCCAGACACGCGCCTATGGTACCAGGGGCCGAATCTCGATGGCCCGTCCGACAAAACCGTGGCCGTAATCAAATTCGAAACGTTGAGTGGCGAACCCATCGCGGTGTACGTGAATTACGCGATGCACGCTATCAACTTCTACCTGATGGGCATATTGAGCGCTGACTTTCCCGGCGCGACTTCCCGCTATGTTGAGCAAGCCTACGACGACAAGATCGTTACGATCTGGTCGAGCGGCGCGGCTGGAGATCAGAATCCACTTTACTTGCGGCCGCATTACGGTGGGCGCGCGGCTAGAGGCGGACTGGGCAACGATCAAACCGGAAAGGCCATGATTGCCGGGCAGCCGCAGGATAACGATGGCGGCAAGGCCGTAGCCATTCTGGATAAATGGGTCGACGCGATGGGCCGGGTAATGGGCGAAGAAGTGTTGCGCGTGATGAGCACGACCAAGAACACATCGAGCACGGTGCGCATTTGGGGCGGCCGCAAGGCGCTGACTTGCCCGGGCCGCGACCGCACTAACACCGGCCGCGAGGGCGCGCCGGGCACTTATGTGGACGGCGAGCCGGTTAACATCCGCATTGGCGTGTTGGAGATTGGAAGCACCGCGTTCGCCATGGTGGATGCCGAGGTTTATAACGCCATTGCGCAGCGGCTGAAGAAAGAGTCTCCACTTACGGATACGGTCATGGTGACGCTGGCCGATGGCGCGGCGAATTCCGGCTACATACCGAACGACGACGCTTATGGGCACAATACTTTTCAGGTGTTGGGATCGCGGTTGAAGCCGGGGTGTGCGGAGAACGGGATTGTGAATGGGGAGTTGGAGTTGATAAAGGAGTCGCTGAAGTAGGGGCAGATTGTTGCGATCGTGTCATCCTGAGCAGAGCAGTGCGTTCGCAACGCGAACGCACTGCGCAGTCGAAGGATCGCTACCGCTGCACTGCCGCCCCTAGGAGCCTGTTGAAAATACCCTTCGCGCGGCGTGTGGATCATTCAAAGAAGCGCACGCTCACGGTGGGTTTTGTTGTTGCGACTCCGATTCTGCCCGCGATGTCCGACTAACCCAACCGAAGTTTGGATCCGTCGCTTCTTTCACGCGCTCTGCGCCCGCAGTTTCGGGATACGGATCAGGTTGAAGGCGGCGCAGCTGAACACGAACAACCAATCCACCTTCGCCAGTCCCCGTAGTTTCACTTTCTTCAGGGGCCCGATCTGCTTCAGCCAGCCGAACGGCTTCTCCACCAACCAACGTTTGCGTAAACTGATCGCATACCCCTCATGTCGGCTGGTGCGTTGGTCGATGGCGCCGTTCTGTCGCCGGGCTACGTGCGGCGTCACCCCCAATTCCCGCACCGTGTCGACGAAATCTCGCGTGTCATACGCCTTGTCTGCTCCGGCCGTGATCCGACCGCTTCGTTTCCGGGTCAACTCGTGCAACATTAATAAAGCCGCATCGCGCTCCGCCGTGCCGTCGGCCTGCGTAGTCATGGCCGCTGCGATCAACCCATTCCGGTTCTCCACCAAGGTGTGGCCCAGATAACTGAGCTTGGCTTCCTGGCCTGCCGACTTCTTATAAAGCCGCGCTTCGGGGTCGGTGCGCGAAGCGTGGGTCTGGTTGCGGCGCGGCTCGCCGTGAAAATCTCCTCCGCTCCCCGACCCGCTGTCGTCCTTGCGGCGAAAACTCTTCTGCCCCGCCCAGGCCTCGATCAGCGTGCCATCCACCGTGAAATGCTCATCCGACATCAGCCCTGCCGCCTGCTCTTTCACCTGCGCAAAGAACTTTTGCGCCAGATCTTGATTCAACAGCCGGTCGCGGTTCTTGCTGAACACCGCGTGGTTCCACACCGCGTCGTCGATCTCCAAGCCCACAAACCAGCGAAACAGCAAGTTGTAGTCGAGCTGCTCCATCAACAGCCGCTCGCTGCGCACCGAATAAAACACCTGCAGCAGCAGCGCCCGCAGTAACCGCTCCGGCGCAATCGACGGCCGTCCCACTTGCGAATACAGCCCGTCAAACTCCTTCGACATCCCCGCCAAGACCGCCTCCACCAGCTTCCTCACCCCGCGTAGCGGATGATCCGCTGGAATCCGGTCTTCCAATGCCACATAGCTGAACATCCCCGTTTGCAGTTGCTGATCGTCTCCGCGCATCTCTGCTTCTTACCACACCGCAGCCCTGGAGGGGCAGTGGTTTTTCAACAACCTCCTAGGGATGCTTCGACGGCGCCAGACCTGCGCTACGCTTGCTCCGGCTGGCTCAGCATGACAGCGGTACGGGCATGTTCAGCGCACACCTGCCCTGGTCGCAGATGGGACCGGCGGACCTTTGATGTAGCGGCTGGCAAAGGTCAGGAATGTCGGCCAGTTTGGGGCGGGCGTGTGTCCGCCGCTGTGCTGGCGGAAGGCGATGTCGCCGTCGATCAGTGGAGTTTCAATCGGCGGAAATTCGGTTGTCCCCATATCTTTCTTGCCGAGAAGTTTGTAGACCGGTCCGGCGGCCGCCGCGGCCATGAACATCCCTTTGGCATCCACCCAGCCGTCGCCGGCTTGCAGCGAGCCGCCGCTGATAAACACCGGCCGAGGGGCGCACAACGCGATCAGTTCATGCGAGTCCACCGGCAGATCGTTCGGAGTGAGCGGACCTGCGTACTTGAGAAAGTTGCCGTCCATCCAGTGATATTCCCCGGTCCCGGCGACATTGCCGATCTCCTCGCCCCAGTGACGCCGCCACAGGTCAGCGCCACCCGCGCCGGACGAACTGACATAGGCGATGGCGAAACGCTGATCGTACGCCATCGTCACCAGGGTTGCCTTTCCGTATCGCGAATGGCCCTCGATGCCTACTTGTTTCGCATCCACGGATTTATCGGTTTCGAAATAGTCGAGAGCGCGGCTGGCGCCCCAGGCCCAGGCGCGCAGGGCGCCCCAGTCGTCCAACTTGCGAGGCTGCCCTTTGTTGACCAGGCCGATGATGCCTTCGGTGAGCCCGGCGCCGTTGTCGGCTTGAATGCTGGTGGCGACGAGAGTCGCATATCCCCAGCCTCTGGCCAGGACTTGCTGTTGCCAGGTTGGGCCCGCGGGACCCGGAGGCTGCGGAAAGCGCTTGGCAAATGCCGCCATCACTTCGGGGCTCAAGCTGAATTCCATGATCACGGGAACCGGACCGTTCGCGTTGGCTGGAGTGGACAAAGTCAGTTGAATGTCCACCGTGATCGCCGGGTAGGATGAGTTATCGACATGGCCAATCAGCTTCTTCGTGATGATGGGCACTTCGTTGTTCGTCTCTTTCGTGGTGCTGATCACTTCCCAATTCACTTTGGGAGTGTCCTTGGGCACGCGGCCATAGATTTCCCGATCGAAATCCTCCACGATCTCGGGACGGCGTTTCGTCCACCATAGTTTGGCCTTGGTGACCTTCTTTCCGTTATTCAACAAAAGCGCATCCGGCAATTTGGGATAAGGATTGGCTTTCGACTCGTCGTAACTTGCATAGTTTGGCGCTTTCGGATTCCTTCCGTCCGCACCTTCGCGGAGCGACTTGATGTGCAGGAGATCCATGATGCGTTGGTGGTCCTGCTCTGCGGTGAGTTGAACGGGGGGAGGCTGGTTGGCTGTCGGGGGTGGTGCGGGATTCTCTCCGGTGGCGACAACATTGCCCATCAGCAGCAGTGCCAAGGCGACAGACCATCGGATGGATCGCAGATTTCGCATAGGTGCCTCCCGAGTTTCGTCTTTGAGCTGAGCCAGAACGCAAATCATATTACTGATTTCTAAGCGTTCCAACCAGACTCGATGCCAGGTCGCGTCAGCTCTGGTTTTCTTCGCGACCTTTGCGGTTGAGCTTTGAGCTGGGGACAGAGAGAAGAGCCTCTAACCGCAAAGAACGCAAAGAAAGAGCCTCGAAGGGCGCAAAGCTCGATGCAACCAGCACCGACGCTGCCACACGCCTTGGATATATCCTGTCGGTATCTGCGCCGTGATAAAGTGTTGTGCTGAATTTTGTTTGGGTCCACAACAAATGCACCGCTGGACCCGAGGCAGAAACGCCCCGTAGTGCGTCTGCACTAAATTCATGCCAAGGATGATGCCATGAACAACAAAAAGAACCGCGCCGTGCCGCGCCGTGAGTTCATCAAGACAGCCGTCGGAGCGGTCGCGTCTTCCGCGCTGGTCGCGGGTTTCCCGGCCATCGTTCCATCCTCTGTGTTTGGGCAGAAGGCTCCGAGCAATCGCATCAACGTCGGGGCCATCGGCACGGGACGCATTTCTCGTGTTCACGACCTGCCGAATATCTGGAAATATGACAGCGCGCGGATCATGGCCGTCTGCGACCTGGATAGCAACCGCGTCGCCGACGCCAAGACCCTGATCAACGGCTACTACAGTAAAAAGACAGGAAAGCCTTACGACGGCGTCACCGGCTACGGCGACTACCGCGAACTGCTGGCCAATAAAGACGTCGACGCCGTGGTGATCAGCACGCCCGACCACTGGCACGCAATCCTGGCCGTTCGCGCGGTGGAAGCGGGCAAGGACGTCTACTTGCAGAAGCCGGCTTCGCTCACCATCGCGGAAGGCCGCGCTCTGAGCAACGCGGTGCAGCGCACGGGACGCATTCTGCAGATGGGCAGCCAGCAGCGCTCCACACCGCAGTTCCGTTACGCGGCCGAGTTGGTGCTCAATGGACGCATCGGAACGCTACAGAGGATTGAGGTGGGTCTTCCCGGCGATCCGTCCGGCGACGAAGAGCCGGAGATGCCGACCCCCAAGAACTTGAATTACGAAATGTGGCTGGGTTCCACGCCTTACGTTTACTACACGGAGAAGCGGGTACATCCGCAAACCGGCTACGACCGCCCCGGCTGGCTGCGCTGCGAGCAGTTCGGCGCCGGCATGATTACCGGCTGGGGCGCACACCACGTGGATAGCGCGCACTGGGGAATGGGCACGGACTACTCCGGGCCGGTCGAAATCTCCGGCTGGGCGGAATTCCCCAAAAAGGGTTTGTGGGATGTGCACGGCAAGTTCAGGACCGAGGGCATTTACGCCAACGGGGTTAAGATGACCATTAGCGGCGACTTTCCCAACGGCATTAAATTCTATGGAACCGAGGGATGGGTTTTCGTTTCGCGCGGCAACGAAAAGGTTACCAACAGCGATCCCGCATCCAAGTTGAAAGACCCGGAAGCGCTCGCCGCCAGCGATCCCAAGATCATCACCTCGGTCATTGGGCCGGACGAGATTCATCTCTACAAAAGCGACGACCAGCATGGCAACTGGCTGGACTGTATCAAGTCGCGGCTGCAGCCGGTGGCGCCGGTCGAGATCGGGCACCGGTCGTGCTCGGCCTGCCTGCTGCACCACATGGCGATGAAATTGCCGCGGAAGCTTTATTGGGAACCGCTGCACGAACGATTCAAGAATGACGACGAGGCTAACTCCAGGTTGTCGCGTGCGCAGCGTTGGCCGTATACGATCAGCTAGCTTGGGAGTGTTTCGTATCAGGGTATCGGCTTCAGCCGTACCATTCGGGCAAAAACAGGTTCTCGCGCCCATGAGGCGCAACTGCGAAGCCGGGACAGGGACTTCGGAATTGCGACTCATCGGCGCGAGCCGGCTTTTCAGGTCGAGATGGCACGCCGTAAAGGTGTGCCCTGATACGAACCTCTTTGGCGAGGGATGCCGCCGCCGATGGTTAAGGGGAGTTCATCCAAGACATGCTCAACGAACTTCTGACTCAGGACACTGGTTTCCGAGCTAGAGTTTCTAAGCAAGGCCAGGAGAAAACATGATCACACGCCGGGACGTAATCGTAGCTGTTGTCGCCGTAGCCGCGACTCTCTGTGCGGTCGCAGCCGCAGATCAGAAAACCCCAATCATGGGATCCGGCGTCTTTGACTGGAATTCGATTCCGGTCAAGCAGACGCCCGTGGGTTCGGTGCGGTCGTTCTTTAAGGCTCCTACGGCCACCCTGGACGAACTCGAGGTCCACGTGACCACGTTAAATCCCGGGCTGGCATCGCACCCGCCGCACAAACATCCCAACGAAGAGCTGGTAATCGTGCGCGAGGGAACGGTGGAAGCATTGGTGAACGGCGAATGGAAACGCGTAGGGCCGGGGTCGGTGATCTTCAATGCGTCGAACCAACTGCACGGGCTCAGAAACGTTGGCACCGGACCGGCGACGTATCACGTGATCAACTGGAGTTCCCCGGGAATGCTGAACAAGAAAGCCTCTCAATAAGTGGAAGAGCGGCCCTTCAGTGCCGCGTAACTCGCTAGGAATGTGTGCGGCTTTAGCCCCGGTGTCGCTTCGTCCGGGCAAATTCGAGTGTCGCCGCAGCCTTCTGCTGCACTACCCATCGGTTTCAATATCCAACTCTAATCTTCCTTCAAATTAGTGAAGGCGCATCGGTTCCAACCGCCTGAACGGCGGCTGCGCGGCTCCGACGCATTCATGATTCGTGTGGTTTGGCCGATGTAGGCCCTGTGAACTCGCTTTTCCCATGGCTCTTGCTCCTGAGGGAACATATATGAGGATCGTATCTCGCATTTTACGGGTGATTGTCTGCCTACTAGCATCGGGTTCCAATTTGGCACTCGCTCAAGATACGGGTAAAGCCGATAGTCCCGCCAACCCTCCGGCAGACAGCCACGCTACTCAGGAGGCCAGGCAGGCTGCCGACCTCGATCTGGATCAACTGGCCAACATGGAGGTGAAAGTAACCTCCGCGTCCAAGAAAGAGGAGAGCCTCTCCGGCGCTCCAGCGGCGATTTACGTGATCACCGGCGAAGACATCCGCCGCGGCGGCTTCACAACCTTGCCAGAGGCCCTCCGCATGGTCCCTGGGCTATATGTGGCGCAGACCAACTCCCACGCATGGCAGATCAGCACCCGCGGTTTCAACGGCATCAACAACAACAAGATGCTTCTGCTGGTGGATGGCCGCAGCGCCTACACGCCAGACTTTGGCGGCGTGTACTGGGACATGCAAGATATTCCTTTGGAGGACATCGACCGCATCGAGGTGATTCGCGGGCCCGGCGGGACTCTTTGGGGGGCGAATGCAGTGAACGGCGTGATCAATGTAATCACCAAGAGTTCGGACCGCACCCTGGGAATGATGATCTCAAGTTCGATTGATATGGATACGGGTTACACGACTACGCTCCAGTATGGCGGACAAATCGGATCAAGCGCTACCTACCGGGCCTATGGCAAAGCTTCTTATTGGGTGCCCCCGGCCTCTCCTTCCGGCTCGACGTTATCGGATAGCTTTGCCCTGCCCCAGGCGGGAATGCGCCTGGATTGGGCAATCTCGCGAAAGGACACGCTAACCGTTCAGGGGATGGCGCTGGATGGAAGATTCCAAGGGGCGCAGTTTCTCAGCCCGGTAGTCGAGTCGGACCTAATCAAAGATGACAACGTCCTCGTCCGCTGGAAGCACATTATTTCTGACCACTCCAGCATCGAAACCTCTGCCTATTGCGATTGGTTTGCGCGCCAGGGCTTTCCCCCCGAAACTCGCAATACCTGCGACCTCGAGTTCCAGCATAGTTTCGCCTTCAACCCGCGTAATTCGCTGATTTGGGGCGGGGCATTCTTGACCACCGCCGACCACGTTCCGTTTTACAACCCACAACACCGCCGAGCCAGAGTCGAGAGTGGCTTTCTGCAATACGAGTATGTGGTTAGCCCAGAACACTTCCGCATTCTGGCGGGGTCCAAGTTCGAAGGAAACCAATTCTCCGGGATTGAGTATCAGCCCCAGGCCCGCGCAGTCTGGACACCGAGTAAAGTGCACACACTCTGGGCCGCCGTATCACGCGCCGTACGGGACCCCGCACGTTCCGAAAGCGATCTGGATTCAGTGGTCAGCGTTGACTTCTCGCAGGGAATACCGGTGATAACGTCAATTGCCGGAAACTCCCACTTGCAATCGGAACACCTGAAGGCCTATGAACTTGGATACCGCTGGCAGCCGAACTCGTCCCTCTGGTTTGACCTGGCGACGTATTACAACAGCTACACGAACTTGATCGTAGTGGGAAATCCCATTGTTCAAATACTCCCTGGCGAAATCTCGATCACGCTTCCCTACGTCAACGGCACACCCGCGCTCGCCGGTACGGCCCAGACTCACGGCGCTGAGTTCAGCGCGAAATGGAGGCCGCTGCGCCGCTTACTTCTGTCTCCAAGTGTCACTGAGATGCGTGGTAGCGCCAACGCCATTTTGGGCACGCCGGCACATCTCTTCCAGGTGCAGTCACGCCTGGATTTGCCACATCGGATTAGCTTCGATGGGGGGCTTTACCACTACAACGCACTACCCCCGCAACCTGCCAGTATTGGAGCGGCTATCCCCGGTATTCCCACTTTCAATCGCGTCGACCTTGGTGTCACGTGGAATATAACCAAGCAGTGGATGGCGGGGGTTTGGGGCCGCAATCTGCAATCCGACAAGCACCTGGAGACCAGCAGCGATTTTTTTGGCGGTACTGCGGGCGAGATTCCACGATCGGTGGTCTTAAAGCTGATGTGGCAATCGAAAACGGAGTCCACTCGGTCGAATTGATATTGATGAGGAAGACACGCATTCCGCGACACCGCCGCCTGGAACTGACGGGGCAACTATGAGTCGTCAAGCTTGCCGAGCTCTGCTCACCAGCATTTTGCTACTGGCTGGAATCTCCGCGGCCGGACAAATGGATGAATACAGCATTAAGGCAGGTTATCTATACAACTTCTCCAAGTATGTGGAGTGGCCGAGGGAGGCATTCGCGGCGCCCACCTCCCCGTTTGTCATTTGCATTGCAGGCGAGGATCCCTTCGGAAGCCGGCTCGACGACGCCATCGCCGGTAAGACTTCGGGAGACGGCCGCCCCCTGGAAATCCGGCGTTTGAGCAAAGCGGAAGGCGAAGCTCTGCGCAAATGCCAGATGGTATTCATCAGCAAGTCCGAGAAGCGCAATGCGGCCTCGCTAGTCGAGGCGCTAAAAAGCTCCTCGATATTTACCGTTGCCGATTTCACCCCCTTCGCGGAAAACGGAGGAGTTGCCAACCTGCGGATCGATGGGAGCAAAGTGCGAGTGGACCTGAACATGAGTGCGGCGACTCGCGCCAATCTAAAAGTCAGCGGAAAACTCCAGCAGGTTGCTAACTTGGTGAACTAGAAGGCCATGGGCTGTGGCAACGCCGCCAGCGGCGCCGCAGTCTCCAGCGGGCGTGCATCCCGGGAACGGGCGAGACTCGATTGGGATGGCCCGGCAGGCTCATCCTGAACGGAGCCAAACGATTCTGGCGCCAAGCTTAGGATGGGTTCAACCCGCGCTGGCCGCTGCTTTTTGTATTCTTCCAGGGCGGGTTCGATTTCTGTCGCCAAGAGGGTAACGGCGGCCATAGCGCGGCGTAATTCCGATTTTAGAGCGTCCACTTGCGCGCCGCTTCCCAGTCTTCCCTCGCGGGCCACGGTCTCCAACTCAAACGCAATCTGCGCTGCTGCATTCGCCTCGAACATGCGACACATGCCTTTGAGAGTATGGGCACTGGACAGCAGGCGGGCAACATCTCCCGCGGAACAGGCCTGTTCAATGGACCAAGAGCGCCGACTCCGCCTCGGCGGAGAACATCCCCGGCGGCCTTCCGCAGCAGATTGGTATTGCCCCCAAAGCGGTTGAGTACGATGCCCATTTCAAGCTTCGCTGGGAGGGTGGGCATCGGCGCCGATATCTCCTCGGGAGAATCCGCGCGGGCATCGGCGGCTCGGACCGGATTCTCCACGGGCAACTGATTCTCGAAGGCAGAGGGAGGCGAACCTGCGATCGACGTAGAGTTTTGCTCAATAGTCGCGAACAGCCGATCCCGGCTAATCGGTTTGGAGATGTAATCGTCCATGCCGGCCGCTAGGCACTTTTCCCGGTCGCCGCTCATGGCATGTGCGGTCATGGCGACGATCGGTACACGAATGGCAGAACGCCGCTGTTGTTCTCGAATGACCGCGGTGGCCTGATAGCCATCCATCTCCGGCATCTGTATGTCCATGAACACCAGATCGAAAACCCCTTTCGCAAAGGTCTCGACCGCTTCACGTCCATTCCCCGCGATGGTTACGGCGTGGCCCATGTCTTCCAACAGGCCCCGCGCCACTTGTTGATTCAGCGAGTTGTCTTCCGCCAGCAAAATGCGCAGCGAGCGTTGCGATTTGTGGATGGTTTCCGGTGGCTGGCGTTCTTCCGCTGCCGAGGAGAAGTGCCCATCGCCCGTCCCCAAAGCATCGCGAACGGAGCGCAGAAGTTCCGTCTGAGTGACGGGCTTAACCAAGTACGCCGCCACTCCAAATTCCTGGCAGAGCAGCGGGTCTTCGGGAAGATCGGCCGAGGTCAGCATCATGACCGTACCCGCTGAGAGATCACGGGAAGCGCGGATCCGTTCCAGGACCTGGAACCCATCCATGCCGGGCATTTGGCGGTCGAGGATAATGAGATGATAAGGCGATCCCTCACGAGCTGCCTGGTGCAACCGCAGCAGAGCGGCCGGCCCGCTGTCGGCGAGCACCGGACGCATCTTCCAGCGCGCCAGCGTCTCCTGAAGAATGTGCCGGTTCGTGGCGTTGTCATCAATGATCAGTACGCGTTTGCCCAGCAACTTTTCGACATCGAGGGCGGGTTTCAGCTTGGCGCTCGAGATCCCGAAGAACGCGGTGAAGTGAAATTGGCTGCCCTGGGCAAGAATGCTCTCGGCCCAAATCCGCCCCTTCATCATCTCCACCAGATGCGATGAAATCGTCAGGCCCAGCCCGGTGCCTCCGAAATGGCGGGTCGACGAAGTATCGGCCTGTTCGAAAGCCTCGAATATTCTCGTCATGTGCTCCGGCGAAATCCCGATGCCCGTATCCCGGACCTTGAAATGCAGGGCGAGGCAATCGGTCTCTTGCGTCTCGGGCAGTACGGATAATACGACCTCGCCCTGATGGGTGAACTTGATGGCGTTTCCCAACAGGTTCAAGAGAATCTGGCGCAACCGGCCGGCATCGCCTACCATCTGCTCCGGGATTGCGGGGTCCATGTCGAGCACCAGCTCAAGCCCCTTCTCGTGTGCCCGCAGAGCCACCGATTTCACGGTATCGGCGAGCAAATTGGGAAGATTGAAGGGCCGGGGGTCCAGGGTAAACTTGCCGGCTTCAATCTTGGAGAAATCGAGAATATCGTTGATCACCGAAAGAAGCGCGTCGGCGGCAGACTTTACCAGCGTAAGGTTCTCGCGCTGAGTCCGGGAAAGGTTGGTATTGAGGGTAAGCTCCGTCATCCCGAGGATGCCGTTCATCGGAGTGCGAATCTCGTGGCTCATGTTGGCGAGAAACTCGCTCTTGGCGCGGCTGGCGGCCTCTGCGGCCTCCTTGGCTTGCTCGAGATTGGTGTTGACGGTCCGTAGTTCGAGGGTCTGAGCGGCAACTTCTTCTTGCAGATGGTCCCGGTGGTGCTGTAGCTGTGTGTCGCGGTCGGCAAGATCGCGCAGCATCTCGTTAAAGCTTTCGATCAGCAAACCAATTTCACGATAACGGGCGCGCACGCCGCGAATCTGGTACTTGGTGCCATGCGGGATGGAACGAGCCTGCTGAGCCAGGGCGAGAATCGGCGAGGAAATCGTGCGTTGCAGCTGCGAGGCCAGCAGAAGGGCGCTGAGCAGCGAAAGCAGCAAAACCGCGGACGCGATCAGCACATAGCGGTGGCGGCGAAGAGTCAGTTCTTGCAGATCCAGTTCCAAAAATATTGAACCCAGAAAATCGCCTCCCCGGATAATGTCGCGGGAGATGCGCAAGGTGCCTCCGGCGAAGCTGCTGCTTTCGTTTTGCGCGGCCCGGGGAATATCGTCCGCAGCGGCGCCTGGCCGAACGTACGTGGCAAAAGCTGTGCCGCTACCCAAGTAGATTCGCGCAACCATCACGTGTGGTTCCGAACGCAATGCTCCCAGAGTTTCCTGGGCGATTTGCGGGTCGTTGAACGAAATTGCGGCCGTGCTGTTAGACCCGATAATGCTCGCCAGCAGCGACGCCTCCTCTAACTTGTTCTTTCGGAAAGTGACCACGTCGTACAGCGTGAAAGCCCCGCATGCCAAAAGCAGCGCCGCCGTCGTAGTCATCATGATGATGTACATCAGCTTGCGTCTAATCGGTGGCGTGTTGTCGGCGCGCATCGCTGTCTTTGTCCTCCGCTGCAGAGTCGCCGCGAAACACAATCCGGTTCCAAAAGGACAGGGGATTCATTCGGGGGCTCTCCAATACCGCCGGGTAGGCTCAATCAGGAGTCATGGTGGATTGATCGACCAAATGCTCATTGTCCTTTAAAGCCGTAGAGGTCCCACTACGACCCTGTGAAGTCGTGGCAGGCGGCTAAAGACTTACGTTGCGGCAACCGATATCAAGATCAGGGAGGCCCATGCCCGTTGGGATTACTGCTTGGATAGCAATGAATCAGCTCCTTCGCCTCGAAAGCGCAGCCTTCTAATCGCGGACGACGACATTATTTTTCGGACTGTCGCATCCGAGCTAGTGCGCTCCTGGGGATATGACTGCACTGAGGTTGCCGATGGAGAGGAAGCGCTTCGGGTCTTATTGCAGGATCAACCGCCAACCATCGCAATGCTCGACTGGCAGATGCCGGGCCTCACTGGACCAGAGATTTGCCGCCAGGTACGCGCGGGTGATTCGCGCCAATACATCTATTTCATCCTGATTTCGGCACGCGACGCGAAAGAAGACTCCCTGGAAGGCCTGCGCTCCGGCGCCGACACCTACATCAGCAAACCACTCGACGCGGCGGAACTGCGCACAAAATTGGAGATCGCCAATCGGATCGTCTCCATGGAGGAGTCACTGCGTGATCTTCACGCCGAAACCGAGCTGTTCATCAACTCGGTTCCATCGATTCTGATCGGCACTGACGCGGGAGGTTGGATTACACGCTGGAACAAAGGCGCCAGGCAGGTTTTCGGTGTCACCAAGGATGACGCGAACCATCCATCTAACAAATTCAGGACTTGGTGGAACGATGCGGGTCTCCAACATCATGTCGAGGAAGTTCTGCGGACAGGTGTGAGTTCCAGCCAGAATTTGCCGTTCAGCCGGGATGACGAGCAGCGAGTGGCAGGGCTGACCGTTCATCCGCTTCGATCCCATGTAGGTGCGATTGTGGGTAGCGTGATCATCGGATCCGACGTCACCGAAAAAAAAGCCTTGGAAGACCAACTACGCCAGGCCCAGAAACTAGAAGCGATTGGCCAACTGGCCGCCGGAATTGCCCACGAAATCAATACCCCTACACAGTTTGTAAGCGACAACGTCACATTTTTTAAGGAATCGTGGGCTGGAGTCGCGGAATTGCTGGTGTTGGTGCAACAACTGGGTGCGGCACCGAATCCTGCGCCGACCGGGGCGGCCCTCGCAAAGTTGGGGGCGGTTGTCGAAAAGCTCGATATTGAATATGTGATGCGGGAAATTCCCAAAGCTCTCAATGAAACCCTCGACGGTTTGGATCGCATCAAGAAGATCGTACGGGCCATGAAGGAGTTTTCCCATCCTAGTTCGAATCAGAAACGGCCTACCGACCTGAACGCGGCGATTCAGACAACCATCACGGTGTCACGCAGCGAGTGGAAGTACGTTGCCGACCTCGAGACCGATTTTGATCCAGACCTCCCGCTCGTGCCTTGTATCGTAGATCAGTTCAATCAAGCCATCCTCAACATCATCGTGAACGCCTCCCATGCAATTGCTGAAGTCACAGGGAAAGATGGCACTCAGGACAAAGGCAAAATAAAGATCCAAACCTCCCGGAATGGCGATTGGGCTGAAATTGCTATATCCGACACTGGAACGGGTATTCCGGAGGAAATTCGCCATCGGGTATTTGAGCCCTTTTTCAGTACAAAGGCGGTGGGCAAGGGAACCGGTCAGGGATTGGCGCTAGCTCACACGACGATTGTTAGAGAACACAAAGGTAAACTTTGGTTTGAAGTTGGCCCGGGTCGAGGCACAACATTCTTCATACGCCTTCCCCTCGCGCCCAAAGACGAAACCCGCGCGGATGGAGCGGAGGCGGAGGTGCCCGCTCCAGCTTCTCATTGAGCCGCACCCTGGGCCAGTCCAGTGCTGTATAAAGCCGTGACCTCCGTGCGCTCTGTGTCCTCTGTGCTCCCTGTGGTTGAACGCTGTTTTTTGTAAACCACAGGGGCACAGAGGACACGGGGGTTCACTTACGAGTCAGTACGGAAACGGAAACTCACGTGTGTCGCGATCAATGCTGAGGACTGGTTGAGCCTGATGACTCCATCTTCGTAAATACAATGGGTCGCGCCGAGATAATGCCTTTGCCCTCTTGCACGGTGATAAATTGATTGGGTTGGATACCCGAAATCGAATCTTTTTGACCGCTGGGCCACACGATCTCGAGACTCACCACCTTGCCCGACTCCGGCGTCCCCAGACCGAAAGTCAGCGGCAGTTCGCTCTGGGATAAATAACTCGAACCGGTTTTCACCATGGCAAAAAGGCGCTGGCCCTTATTGGTTTTCAGCGTGACTTTTGCCCCGATGCCATCGCGATTCGATCGCGTCCCTACCGTTTTCACCCGCAGCATGTCGTTCTGGTTGCCATTGTCGTTGCGCAGGAGACGCGCGTAGCCGTTGTTGGCCATGATCAGGAGATCCAGATCGCCGTCGTTGTCGAAGTCTCCATATGCCGCTCCCCGGCCTACAACCGCCCGTTGCAGCGCCGGTCCCAATTTCTGGGTCGTCTCTTCAAACTTGTTCTTGCCAAGGTTGCGGAATACCTGCGGCGGCTGCGCGTATTTGACGTTGGGTTGCACGACGCTAATGTCGTCGGAGACGTGGCCGTTGACGGCCAGAACGTCGAGCAGCCCGTCGAGGTCGTAGTCAAAGAAGAAAGCCCCGAAGGTGAGCGACTTGGTCGATATCCTGGCTATGCCCGTCGCCGGGGCTTCGTCTGTAAATAAGCCTGAGCCATCGTTGTGGTAGAGGGCCATGCCTTCGTTGGTGAAATTGCCGATCACCAGGCTCTGCCGTCCGGAGTTGTCATAATCCGCAGCGTCTGTGCCCATACCGGCGCGCGCTGTGCCCGCCTCACCATAGGCCACGCCGGCGGCCACGCCCACCTCCGTGAAAGTGCCATTGTGATTATTGTGGTAGAGCTTGTTCGTTTCGGTATCATTCGACACAAAAAGATCCATCCATCCATCGTTGTCGTAGTCCAGCATCGCCACTCCGAGCGCTTTGCTGGTGGGATCGTAGAGGCCGGCGCGCCTGGTCACATTTTCAAAAGTCCCATCGCCCTTGTTCCGGAAAAGGGTGGAGCTTTGACCCTTGTAGGCCTGCGGCGTGCAGTAAGACTTGTTCTTGTTGTCGAGCGAGCAGTATTGATCTGTGGCAACTGACCAGTCGATATAGTGCGCGACAAACAGATCCAGCTTGCCGTCGTTGTCATAGTCAAACCAGAGCGCGCCGGCGGAAAATCCGGGATCAGCGACACCAGCCTTGGCGGTCACATCCGCAAACTTGCCATTGCCGAGGTTGCGAAAAAGATGATTCGACCCCACCGTAGTGATGTAGATATCGACGTTACCGTCGTTGTCGTAGTCGCCAACCGCGCAGCCCAGCCCGTACATTTCTACGGCAAGCCCGGCCTGCCTGGTCACGTCGGTAAAGGTGCCGTCCCGGTTGTTGTGATAGAGAGCGGGGAACGACTTGCCGGTCTTGTGCCCCGGCCAGTCCATGGAATTGACGAGGAGAATATCCTGCCAGCCGTCGTTGTCGTAGTCGAGGAAACATGCGCCGCTGCCCATGGTTTCCGGGAGATACTTTTTCCCAAAGGCGCCGCTGTTGTGTTTGAAGTGGATGCCGGCTTGCGCGGTTACGTCGGCGAACTGAATCGGCCCGGAAGGACGCGCAGTGCTCGCGGTCGTAGCTGCAGGCGTAGCCGCTGGCACGGCGGGCGCGGGATTGATTGCCGGTGCAGGGACATCGGCAGGAGTCGGAGAAGAAGGTCGCGAGGATGTTTCCGGAGCCGATGATTTTTGTTTGCAGCCTGCTAGTAGGAAGAGTCCCATAAACAGCAGACAGGAAGCAAACCGGGGTTGCAGCATTCGAGATTCTGAAGCCCTTTCACAAACGATCATTGCGCCGTCACAACCTTGGTTGCACCGGCGCGGCGCGAATCCAGCCACATCTCCAGCAGAAAAGCGGCAGGGCCGACGATGAACAATGCGTAAAAAGGAGCGTAGACGATCTGGTCTAAGCGCAGCAGCATTTCCACCAGCGCCACGCAGAATGCCACCACACATTGGCCGGTCTTAGTGCGCACCGTGGTTTTCGGATCGGTAATCATGAAGAAAACGAAAAGCTGATACATTGGCCCAGTAATCGGCGAAACTTCCGACTGCCAGGGACTTCCCGTGATCCAGCTGCGCAAAAAGGCGAACGCGATGAAGGAGATCACATAGGTAGCTGTAATGTGGAAGCGCCGCACGCGCCAGACGATCACAGCCCCCAGGACCCAGATAATGACCATGGGCAAAAGGTAGTTGCCCCATTGAATGCTTAAACTGGCCACGGTGTCCGCAGCCAAAAATAGCATTACCGAAATGCCGAAGTTAGACGGATTCCAAATGTGGCGGCCTTTGATCCGCAGCACATACTTGGAGGTGATGGAAATCGCACTGCACAGGGCATAAGGCCAGTACGCCGGCGAGCGAATCAGAATGCCGACGCTGATACCCGTGATATAAGCGCTGGCCGGGTGAGGCCATTTGCCGAGCATCATGCGGGACAACACGATTTCCGTAACCACGCTGGTGACGATTGCCAGCAAGGTCTTCTGGTAGCTCTCCAGCATCCCGAAGGTGAGGTTGCCGCCCAGCAGAATGCAGGTGATAAATATCGGCGGGAGATAGCGGCTGTCGAGAATCGCCACCGCTTTCGACTTCGCGGGCGGCGGGGGCGGCGCAACAGGAGCAGTCAACTGCTCACTCATGCGGGCTCCTTTATCTTATGCAATTGGCCGATGGCAGGCCGATCCATGGTCTGAACTTTGCTGGAGGGCCAGCGAATTACCACCTTTTCAATGCGCGGGTTCTTGCCCAGGCCGAAATGCAGCCGCCGGTCATTTTGGGCGGCAAAACCGCTTCCGCCCGAAACTTCCTGCACTTGCTGCTGTCCATTCCAGTACATGGTGACCTGCGCGCCAATGGCGCTACGGTTGCTGCTTGTCCCTTCCAGCTCAAACTCGATCCACTGGTTTTCGGGCGCGACCGTGTTCTTGTAGACCAGCAGAGGCCCTTTTTGATTGGCGACCACAACGTCCAGCACGCCCCGATTCCACAAGTCGGCGAGCGCGACCGCGCGTCCATCATACGTATCCGTGACTCCGACTGCCTGAGCTACGTCGATGAATTTGCCCGCTCCGTCGTTTATCCAGACCTTCTTGTTTTGATAGCCAGACAAGCTGCGGCCTTCAAACGCGGGCCAGTTCTTGGCATCGCCGATGATCGTACTATTGCCGCCTGCGACCTTGGAGAAGTCATACCAGTAGCTGCGGTTCCGGTCGAGAGAGATATACCCGTTCGCCAGATATAGGTCGAGGTTTCCGTCATTATTCAAATCGCCGAACTGCGCGCCAAAACTCCATCCTCCCAGCTCCACGCCAAAGTCGCGCGCCAGGTTCTCATACTGTATGGCATCGCCGCTGGTTCCCTGCTTGGGCACCCAAAGATTATTCCCCTGGATCAGAATGCCGTCTTCCGAAATGTTCGAGACATACACCGCGTACTTGCCCTGGTTGAGAATATCGCCGAAGGCGGCGTTCATCCCGCTTTTGGGAGCAAATCCCACGCCGGTTCGTTCACCGACTTCTTGAAAGCGTTTGCCGTCGTTGAAGTAAAGCTCAGACACCCCGTAGTCGTTGGCGATAAAGAGGTCGGGATGCCCGGTGCCGCGCAGATCCGCGGCGGCCGCCGCCAGCGCCCAGTGCCGGCTATTGATGCCCACTTTTTCGCTGACCTCTTCAAATTTTCCGTTGCCCAGATTGTGAAACAGATATTTTCTTCCGCCGTTCTTGGCGTATTCAAAGCTGTCCGGCATGATCCGCGTGGTGTTGAGATGCCAGAGATCGATATCTTCGGAGTAGTAGCCGCCCACAAATAAGTCAAGGAGTCCGTCGCCGTCGTAGTCGAACCAGATGGCTGTGTTCGCATTGATCCAGGGCGGCAGGCCTGCCTGCTCACTGACGCGCCTGAACCCGTGGCCGTGGTCATTGTGAAACAACTCCGGGCGTCCCCACTTGATGAGGAACAGATCTTCGTAGCCGTCGTTGTCGTAGTCTCCCCAAACCGCACCGGTGGAAACGCCAGTACCGGGCTGGTTCACATCGGCAATGCCCATTTCTTCGGCTACATCCTTGAAAGTACCGTCATGCATATTTCGATACAGGGCGTTCTTACTCCCGATTGCGGTATTGGTGACGTAAATATCCGGCCAGCCGTCGCGATCGAAATCAACAATTGAGACCCCCGCCCCCATTGAGGCGACCTCCGGCATGATGGGGCCTAGCTTGGGATCAAGTACCGGGGCTTGATGAACAAAGTTGATGCCTGCTGCGTGGGAGACTTCCTCCAGATAGAACCCGTGGCGCGCCAGTGCTGTCGCAGCATCAGCTTTGGACCGGTCGGCCTCACGCCGCGCGGAGATGCGCTTAATCACGAAGGGAGTGGCCAGCAGTCCCACGAAAAAGACGCCAACAAAGATTCGCGTAATACGATTGCCCGTCATTTAGCGGGTTGACTCCGCAACGCATTCTCGAAGACTTCGGGAGTCACATAGCGGGTGTGATAAATTCGCCAGTCTTCCGGATGATGTTTGTAGGCCCATTCGTCCTCGAGCCTGCCAGGCGGCGTGGTGTATTGGTTCTTAGCGTGATAGGGCAAGGGCAATACGGCTTTGGAGAACGTTGAATTGTAGTCGCCGTCCTTGATCCAGCCATCGCCGACGATCACGTAGTCGCGCACCCAGTCCGGGGGTGGAGGGGGCTGCTCGGCGAAGCGGAACGTCATCTCATCGCCCGAGTTCATGATGACATAACGATCGTCCACCCGCGCCAGAAGCTCGCGCACATCGCCATACCGCGTGTAGTAGCCGACCAGATCACGCCAGCGTTGCTTGGAACCTTCCATATGGTTGTAGTCCGGGGTTTCCGGTGAAGAGCGGTTCACCTGATTCATGACCGAGTATCCACGATAATGAAGGTCGGCCACGGAGGGATCAAGCCGCGTGATCTTGAGGGCAGTGTCCGGCAGACCCTGCGCCCACTCGAAAGCATCCCAGTAAATTTCCAGGTTGGTTCGCAGGCGAACGCGGCGTGGAGTGCCAGGACGAAAGACATTGGTGAGATCGAACAAACAAATCTTCTTTCGGCCCGCCGGAAAACCCAAGTTCGCTTTAGCCACTGTCCATCCGCCTCGCCCATCCAGCACTTCCAGACTCAGCCCCTGCGCGCGCTCGTGCCGCCCCTGGCTGATGGCTACGTTGATCGACGAGTCGGTGGGATGCATCCAACCTTGCGCGATCAGATAGAGCGGGCCGCTTCGCGGCACGTCATCGCCGAGATCCACTTCGACGTAGTGATCCCGCGTAACGCCTTGATACTGGCCGCGACCGAACGTATCCAGATATTTTCCGTCAAGGGCGCTGACGATGCTGGTCACGTCCCGGCCGTTGTCATCGAAGGCGCGGGCGATCTTGTGAGGCGTAGCTACGGTGGTAATAGCGAGTTTCGCCGGCGGAATCACGAAACGTTCGTCGACGAAAATGTCCGTCCCTGCCGGATGGTCAACCGTCATGAGCGCCAGGTAGTCGTAGTAATAAGTCTCCCAGAGTTCGGCGGTGATGCGCAGATCATAAAAACCATCGTGCGCCGCCAGCGCATCGCGAGGAATTTTGTACCACTCTTCGGTCGCTTCTACGCGCGCGGTGCCGAGCGTGTTGATGCGCAGGCCGATCGCGGAACTCCAGGGTACGGCATCCTTCACGAACTCGACACGCTTGCCGTTATAGGCGAAAAGATAGGGACATGATCCCTTGATGCGTTGCTGCGTCAAAATGTCCGTGTCGGCTTTCGCCTCAAACTCGGCGCTGACGGAGCCATTGGGCCACAGAACGCGCACTACATCGGTGCCCGTCTGCTCACCTAAGCCAAAATGAAGTTGCGGGCCGGCGATTGGGCGCTTCTGCACCAGCAAGCCGGAACGAATTTCCACTTCGCCGCCAACGCCGAACGGATTGATGCGCTGGTCGCCGGTGGCCTGCATAGCATGTGGCCTGACAATTTGCCAGTGATAGTTCTTCGTAAGCTGAGGGATTGCCTCCAGGGGTTGACCTTCCGCCGAAATACCGAGCAGCTCGAGGCGGCCGTCGCCGGCAAGATCGGCGGCGTCAAAAACCAGCGCCTGCGCCGCGGGATGATCTAGCAACGCGAACTTCCCCTGCTCATCGCCGAGCCAGACCAGGGCGTTCGGGCTGGCACTACCGGAGCCCGGCGCCGTCGTCGACAGAAGTAGATCGAGCGCGCCATTGTTGTCGAGGTCGGCAACGTGCAAGCGAACTTCGCCAGTGAGATACGTGGCTCCGTCCGGCACTTTCGCAAGTTCCGCCACGTCCCAGCCTTGGCCTTCGCTCTTGGCGGAAATGCGAACGATTCCGCCGTCTGCTTGCACGGCCAGAAAATCAAGAATGCCGTCGTTATTGGCGTCGGCCACCGCGAGCGCATTCACGGGCGGCAACGCGGGCAAGGGGCGCTCACGGAACTGGCCTTGCCGCTGGTTCATGAAGAGATGCAGCTTGCCGGCGCCGTCGATGATGGCGGCATCTGGATTCCCGTCGCGGTCCACATCCGCCCAGGCGAATCCGCGTAAGCCAGAAACCCCCGCAAAGGGATGGATGGCGAGGAACGTTCCATCTCCATTGTTTTGAAGGACCGTCGGAACTCCATCTTTTGCGCCGAGCACGATATCGAGATCGCCGTCGGCTTCGATGTCAACCGCCCACGCTCCGGTATAAGGCGCATTGGTCACAGACTTCGGCAGTTTGGATTGCGCGGTCACATCCGTGAAAGCAGTGGGACTATCCTGCCGCAGCAGGCGCACTCCGCCTGCCCCAGCCAGCACCAGGTCGGTCTTGAAATCGTAGTTGAAGTCGACGGGGACAATGCCCTCGGGAAGAGGTGCCACTCCAGACGGTCCGCCCGGGAATGGAAACGTCGCGCCCGTCGACAGACGCACTTCGCGGCCATTTGCCACAGCTGTGACGGGCGTTCCAGCGCTGGCGAGCGGGATGGCCCCAATCCAGCTCCAGCGGCCAGTTCCAAAGTTCGTTAGCGGCTGAACGTTGAACTTTATCGCCATGTCAGCCGGCGCCGGTTTGAACACTGGCGATTCCAGCCGCAAAAAGTGGGTGAACGGCGCGGCTTCTTCTCCGGGGGGCGCCTTGATGGCGCTCAAACTTTGACGATACTCAGAAACACGCATGAGCACGTTGCGGAGAAACGTCGTCTGAGTTGCGGCGCCATGCAGATCGGAAGCGGCAGCAGCGGACCGCACTCCGGCAAGCTGGCGCTGCACCTCTGGCGGCCAGCTAGATGAGTGAGCGTCAATTTCAGCGACTGCCGACTTGAAGGTTGCTGCGTCGCCGCGCTTGGCAGCAATCCGGCTCAGTTCCAGTAACGCGGCCAAATTGTTGGGCTGGGCGGCAAGAATCTTTTGCATCAGCTCCTGAAATTCCGATTCGCTATTCGCGTCGCCTTGGCGCTCGATTTCCGACGCAAGCTGGAAGATGGCCCGCAGATTATGAGGATTCAGCTCCACCGCCTTGCGCAGATCGGCGACGGCCTGCGCCGAATTGCCACGCTGGCTCTCCAAAATTCCGAGCAAGTTATAAATCTGGTCGTTCTGCGGGGCCAAATCGCGCGCCCGTTCCAGCCTCTGCGCGGCGGCCTCGTAGTTTCTCTGGCGCAACGCCAGAATGCCCCAGTTTGCCCACCCCGCAGGCTCGCCCGGAACGAGTCGCGTTACCTCGGAAAGCTTGCTCTCGGCGTGAACGTCGTCGCCCACCTGCAGCGCCGCCAAGCCTACGTAAAAATCCGAGACCACTTCCGAATATTCCTTGGAATTTTTCTCCGGCAGCTTCGCGCGCGAAGCGCAGCTCGTCAACGTCACGGCCAGGGCAATCAGAACAAAAACGGCGGGGCCATTCGCAAAATTCAAACGCCAACGATCATGCCGAGTCCCGGGCGGGTATCTATGAGAGCAAGGGCTAGTCATAGGCGGTGCGATCAGACCTCTCTCTCATACTCTCTGCGTCGGCGCGGGTTCGTGGGTTGGTTGCGCTGGAACCGCCTGACGCCGCTTCTTCATGCGATTGCGTTTTCTTGACACGCCGCGATACCACAAGAAAGCGATCGCAAGAAAAGGCAGAAGGAAAAATATCAGCCCGAACCGGCCCATTGCCGTGGGCGTCGCCTCCACTCGGGAAAAAGCTTCTCCGCTGCCCTGGGAACTTTCTAAAACCAGGTGCACACGCCAAAATTCGTCGCGATCGAAGTCCGCGAAAGTCTTGTATTGCACCTGCCCCTTCGTCGAATCATCGCGCTGGGCAGTATAAAAGACCTCTGCCAGGCGCCCACTTTCCGGCTGGATTCCTATTTTAACTTTCAAGTCACTGGGGATTTTGCTTCCCGGGACTGGGTCAACAATCACATAGAAAGTGCCGGTGCCAACGTCAGGATGTGTCCACAGCGCAATGATGCACGGACCCACCCGCTGATGTTCAATGATGGGAAACGGCGGTCCAATGTGTGCGCCGGCAGGTAACGAAAATCCCGTCAGCATCGTAAGAACCAGCAGAACCTTGCCCGTGATGTCTTTTCGAGGAAACATCGGTCAGAAATAAACTTCGTGCGTCGCTAACTGCTCATCATGAAGGTCGCGCGCATTTCCATGGGCTGAAACATCAGCCAGGCGGCGGCAAGTCCAATGACCACACAGACGATCGCCCAGGGAATAAACGCCCGCATCGGGCGCTCGGCACAATCTTCTTCCGCCAGACGATGCGTCACCAGTAGCGATCCCAGAAATCCCAGAATCACAAATCCCAACTGGATGGGCTGCACGAACCTCATCGGAATTCCCACCAGCCGCCAGCGCGGCGCACCCAGGAACGTTAAGCCGAGACTGGCGACGGCGCTCTGGGTTACCGGAACGATGGTGAATATTCCGGTCAGAAAATGAAAACCGTAGTGGGCGAGCCACATGCCGAATCCCAATGGCACCAGAGCGTAGCTGTAGCGGATCATGAGCGGCATCAGGGTGCGCCGGCTGCCTCCCAGTTTTTGCGTCAGCCAGGCTGCGGCGGCCAGCAGCACAATGGGCTCAATCAGCAGGAAGAAAGCGAAGATCGTGCCCAGGACCGGCGCCTCGTAATGAACGTGCAACAACTGTCCCAGCCATCGCTCCACCACATAGACCGGGCTCACCATGCCGAAGGCGTTCAGCAGCGCGCCGAAGGTGAAGACGATCATCAGCGCGGCCATGTCCTTGCGACGCGAAAAGTAGCCGATTCCCGACCGCATGGTGTCCACCATCAATTCGCTGGCAGGCATACGGCTCAGATATGCCGACGTTGTCGTGCGGACAGGCTTGCACGCAATCCAGACAAAACGTGCAATCCATATTGCCGAACTTGCGCGGCTGGAACAGCGCCAACTCGCAACCGCGTTGCAGGATCACAAGCTGCGACCCGGGCTGCCGGCGGCCGCGAATGCAGTCCTTGGTGTGGCAGTCGGAGCAGACTTCCTGATCGCGCACCGCCACTTCCAGCGGAGAAATCGTGGACGCCGCAAAATTAAACTGCCCCAGGGGGCAGACAAACTTGCAGAACGAAGCATGTTTGAATAAGCCGTCTACGATCAGTACGGAGCCGAAGTACGCCACGATCAGCCAGGCTGTCCACCATGGCGAAGCCCAAAGATCGAATAATTCATAGAGAAAGAGAATCAGAACGAACAGAGCAACGGACAGCCATTTATTGCGCAGTATCTGCGGCCAATTCCAGCGCGGACGAATGAACTTGTCGGGCAATATTGCGCACCAGCATGAAAGGACAGGCCAGGCAGAAAAAATTCCCGGCGCAGAGGATGACCAGCGCCAGTACTCCGCGGAAGTGAAGCCAGGTCAGCGTGGTGGCCAGGTTCTTCGGCGCCAGCGACGGCCCGAATAGCCCGTGCAGAACCATCAGAACACTTACGATCAGCAGCGGAACCTGCAGGCAGGTCCGCGCATGGCGCCAACCCAGAAACGTGCCTACTCCCGGCACACGCATCAGATCGAACGGAGGAGGTTCGAGTACCTCCAGCTCCGGATTGGCCAATTGCGTAGACAACTTACTTGCCCTGAACTCCGCTTACATCCATCTGCTCTTCCACTTTCTGGCCATTCGGCAGAGTGATGTGCATCAGCACAACCCAGTCGCCTGCCATATTCAAATCAAGCTGCCCCTGGTAGTGTCCCGGTGAGACTTCGTGCGCATCCCCGAATACCGGCGCCATTCCGGCATGGGACATGTCTCCTTCCAGCGCAACCCGCGCGCCAGTGACTGGCTTGGTGGAATCCTGCAATTGGAAGCTTACGGTAATTGGACCGACGTGAGGAGGCTGAGGCGTGATTTCTTTTGCCCTCACCATTGCAGACGCTGGTGACGCTGGCTTGGAGCAGCCTAGGGCCAGCGAGAGCGCAACCAGAACCAACAAGGAGGAGGAGGCGAGGCGCTGTCGTGAGTGGGCAAGCCATCTGCCCGCCTCTACGAACGTAGCACCTCATATCCCCCCTTTGGCTGATCTTCTAAAAATCTTGCGCTATGCTGCGCAAGTGGCCGGCGCGTCCTCACGTCCCCACTCACAGGTGCAGGCAGGGTTCCCTTCCCCTTCCGCTGGGAACATGTGCTAGTACATGGCAATCACCATGGGGACGAACACCACCGAGTTGTAGAAAAGGTGTAGTTCGACCCGGGGAATGAACAGCTGCACAATGCTGAAAGGCACTGGCTTGCCCCAGAAATTGTGATGGGTCGTGGCCTGGTAGATCAGCAGGAAATGCTCAATGTGATGCCAGAACTGGATCCAGAACGCCACCATCCACCAGGTGTGCGAAGCTCCGGTGAAGCCCTTCCGCAATATCCATATGCCGACCAGCATCACCAGGGCGTAGCCATAGTGCAGCGCTTCGGATTGGATAAGCCACGGATAATACAACCCCAGTAGTCCCAGGGCCTTGGGGCGCGGCCAATGCATGACATATATCTGGTAAGCCTGAACCAGATGCTCGGCCCAGTGGGCAAGCACAATGACCATAAAAAGCTGCAATGCGCGCTCGTGCCACCGGGCGTTCAGCTTCTCGTAAAGACTGGCTTTTGGCCCTGACGCGACGTGAATTTCAGGAACCGCAGGACTTGAAACCGCCATAGAGCTTTCTCCCCTCGCGAGACTTACGTCAAAAATGTGACCACGATCACATCTTGCGCTATTCTGGGTCAATAGTAGATTTGTATTAGCCGCTACCTGAATCTCAACTTGCCTTTGCCCGATCCCAAGGGTTTTCACGGAGTTGCAAGCCTTGCCGTTCGCCCCACCGAACAACCCCTATCCCCAAGGTCCGAAGAAGCCTAAAGAAGAAGCTTAAAAGTGATAATTCGTCTCCAGGTAAACTAAGCTGCCCGTTCGCGTCCTTCGGGTAAATCTTCGCAATCACGCTTTTCCCCCATGCGTGGCCGTAGTACAGGGTTGCGCCGAAGGAGCGCGTAACCTGATAGTCGGCGCTGAAGTCCCAGACATTGGCAAGACCGCGGCTGCCGTTGCTGGGGCGGCCTGTGTAGCCGAACGTCTGCGGCTGGAACGCGCCGCCGCCCAGGTACCAAAGATCGGATCCACTCGCCAGCCGCAGGGCGTGCGCTTCGCTGCGCAGCAGGAACTTCGACGTAGGCCGCAGGTTCACCGTGCCGTAATAATCCTCGTTGTTCATCATGTTGTAGAAAGGAAAGCGAGCATACTGGCGGGGCGTGGTCAGTACCTGGAAGTAGGAGCCGTGGGTCGAGTCGTTGGGATTACCGTCGCCACTACCGTACGAATAACCAGCGCTGATCCAGGGCTTAAGAAGTTTTATCGGAGGTTGCCATCCTGCCTCGCCTACGAACGAGCCGGCGCGCTGCGTGAGATTTCCCCAGGAGCCGGTCTGCACCGCTCCCCAGACCAGAAAATCGAACTTACCGGTCTTCGGTGTGCTGACGACATGAGCGTAGTTCGCGCCATAAGTGGCGATCTCGATTCGGCCGTGATCTGCGGCCCGAGCCGGCGTTGGACGGTTGTCGGTTTTCAGCACCAGCGTGCGGTGGTCGATGTAGCCCAACGCAAAAACCCGCAATTGTCCAGCGTTCTGCTTTGCCTTAACCGAGCGGGTGTAGGCGCCGTAGTAAACGTCTACATCCAGTTCGTCTATCCCCTTTACTTGAAATACTCCCTCCGTTGGCCGCGCGCCGAAAAAGGTGAAGTTATTTTTCCCGGAGTTCGCTGAAAGCTGGACGCCGTCGAAGGTTCGCTGAACCGCCGCAAAACCGAAGTTGGAGATCAGGCGGCTGGAAATTCGCGTCTGGATCACCGCGGCCAGCAGAGGATCGCTGGGTTTGACTTCGGTTCCGTCAAAATACTCGAAGCGTCCGAGTTTTACTCCCGCGGGGCCAAGATGCTTGAAATTCACGAACGCCTGCTTCAGGAATCCGTTGGCCGTACTGGTGTGGTTGTTGTTGGCCGCGTAGTAGGTTCCACCCAGGCCAAGCTGGCCTTGTGGAGCAGCGACCACAGCGTTATTGGGCAAGCCCAGGATGGCGGGCTGCTCGCCCTCGACGAACCAATCAAAGCGCTCCCCGCTTTGTCCGATTCCCACCCGCAACAGTGAATCCCAGAAGGGGTAATCACTGTTTCCGGTATTGCCCTGAAACCAGTTCCAGCCCTCCGTACGTTGGCGCCAGTTGATGGAAATCTCGAGCGGGCCAATCTTGTGCTTCGGGGGTGCGGCTGCCTTGGCTGGTTTAGGCGATTGCGGAGCTGGTGCTGCGGCCGGACTGGTTGCGCTGGCGACTTGCGCCGCTGCGGAGCCGGACTGCTGTGCTTGTACGAGCAGCACGCCCGAAAAAAGAACTATCCCTACAGATGCAGCTACGCCCAGTTTCATGTCAACTCCGTATCCGGGCTCGGTCGTACGCCCGATTGATTTGATTTTCCCGCCGCTAAGCAAGGAACGAACCCACTCAGGTTTCAGGGAATCTACTGGCGGCAAGTGCGCGGAACAATAGTAGAAAAATACTATGGTACCTTCCGACGCTCAGCGCGTTTACTTCGGACTCCGAGGTTCACAGCGATTCGTAACTCGATTTGTGAGTCCTACGACTGCATCGGAGATAGAGAAAACATGGCAGCCAGCGAAGTGGTGTCAAATCAGAAGCGAATTCTCGCCAACCAGGCGACGATCACAAAAAACCAAAAGACGATCCTGAGCAACCAGGCAAGCATCGTAAAAAACCAGAAAGCGATTCTCGCCAATCAGGGAGCGATTAAGAAGAACCAGTCTGCTCTCGCGGAAATTCTAAAGAATCAGAAAGAAATTCTGGCGGCGGTGAAGAAATAGGCTGGCGGCAAAATGGCAGGTACTGGAGGGATGAGCCGCCAATGACATCGGCAAGAAAATTTTGGTGAGCGCGGATGGACTCGAACCATCGACCCATGCCTTAAAAGGCGATAATGCTCAAGAAACAAAGGACTTACGCGATTTGCGACGACCTACTAGGAAGTTGCGATAACTTGCGATGCCGTGGACACTTGCGCCGGGTTTCATCGCAATCCGTAGTAGTAGGTAGGGTTTGCCGGTAGGCACAAAATTGGGCACAGCGAAACCCCGCTTAACTGGCTTGCCGGTTTCCCTCGCCTTCACACACGGCAATAAAGGCAGGAAGCATGTCAGCGATTCGGTTATACCTAGCATGGAACATTCTTAAGGCAACCGCCAGACTCACCGCCCCCACGCACTTTGCGCTTTCAGCCTTACGCATATATCGGCCAAATCCCGTCAAGGCAGTTTTCTCATCGGTTTTGGAATACAGGAGAACAGTTCCCGCCCAGTTCGGATGGGCATATTCACTGAGCATTCCATACTGATGGCTGAAACCTTCAATGTCCTTTTCCACCTGCTTAAGGAACGCGTTGATTTTGACGGGGCGCGGAAGTGTCACCCTATCGGGTGGGTCAGGGTCGTCCGGGGGCGCGCCAGTCGTCGTACCCATTACTAGCTTCATCAGATATTCGTCAACGTCTCCAACGGCCTTGGCTTCGACAACCGAGGCAACTTTCGCACATAGGTACCACAGCGCAGCAGTCGTTTCTACGGCGGCGCGTGTAAGAACAATGCTCGAGACAAGTCTTTGGCTGCCGAGGCTATCGAACGCGCAGTGACTCACTTCCACCATTCTCCAGACTAGTGCCTCACGGTATAGCAGCACTTTCCAAGGCAGCTTAGTTTTACGTGACAGAGCCCAGCCATCAACCTGCCGAGGCAAATTCGATTCGAGCAGCTCAAGACTTTCACGAATTTCATTCATCAGGGCTGCAATTCTTTTCGTTTTTCCAGTTTTACTCATGACTAGGTTGGGCGGTTCAATGCCGCATGGCCCTCCAGCAATGCCGGTCCCACAGCCCACAACGGCGCGCGCTTCACTTCATAAGCGTATCATTCTCCTGACAGATTTATGTTGCTACCCGTTGTGTCAAAGGAATCGCTTGTCCGCCTCCTGCTCTTCATCAGCGGCGTTGCAAGCACGATAGTCGGCTCATTCGTTAGCAGCAAGATTCGTGTTTACCACGACAACAGGCAGGCCCATCTCGAGGAAATCAAACAGAAGGTTTTGATCCCAATTCACGCCAGCCTTACCGGAACTTATGCAGCCCTCGTCAGACACCAATCGCCCGCCCTAGAAGAGAAGTGGTCCGTGCAGCGGTACAAAGAAACCGCCAGTGTGACCGAACACCCGAGCGAAGAGGGGCCTGTACTGATTCTGGTAGCGCCAGACATATTGAGCACCACCGACAATGCGCTGTATACAGACGCTCAGAAAAGGCATTTCCGTAAGGAAATCGCCAGCGTCGAGCGGTTCATAACGATGTGGCGCGCGCACGCTGACGAATGCTACGCATGGGTTCTGAGCCTGTCCGAGGACATATTGGAGGCCTCTAAGTTGCCTGCGCACCCGGCCCCTCACTTTGGGTCATCCGGTTACGTCATGCATTGTCGTCTAGGTGTTTTCATTTACAGGCGTCTGTTCCGCAATTGGAACTTCGGCTTGCTTAAGTATAACCAAAACCCCGGCTGGGTTCTGGACGGGTTCGGCGGTAGCTCAGCGCGAGGAACAGAACAGCAGATAGATGCTTTGTTGTCTTTGATGGATCGGCTAATGGAACGGGAAAGAAGCACAGCGGATAGGCTGCTGCGAGAGGCTAGCATCCTAGAACAAACTCATTCTTCGCTATGCATTGACCTTAACTACGTCATCGCACATCGGCGGTTACGTGGGAAGTGCGATCTTGTGCCCTTCTTTTGATGGAATAGCTGTTTCAGGACTGCATTGTATCGAGGGACCTTTCTTTCGCCGGTTCAACCGTAAGCACACGCACCGGATTATCCCGTCCGTCTAGAATCTCCAGACGTACCAAACTCTTTTCCTCAAAGACAAGGCACAAATTACCAACCACTAATCGTTGATATTCCAAAGTAGGTTCTGGCCTCATAAAGGGCACCTTGGTCCGCTGCGTTGCTTCATCCGCCCGCTGGTACATTCCGTTGAGTAACAAGCTGTAATCACTGGTTTCTTCCGCCATAATTCTCACCTTCCCACTTTCGCGGCGTGCTTCATCGCCGTCAGTTGTTCTTCGATACGTTCCCATCGGTTCCTGTGGGGTCGCATTCTCTTAAGGTCTTCGTGGCATGGCTGCGTGACACTGTATCCACCTTGCCGCTTCCAAGAATCAGTGGCCGCGTGTTCGCTAAGAACCTCTTCAACCTGTTCCAGGCTGCTAAAGACGTAAAACTCGGGAGTGGACGCTGTATACCAGACCTGCACAAGCACTAGCCGGTCGATGTCAAACCAAGACCTTTGAAAGTTGTAGCAGGTTTCAGATCGGGCCTTCACCTGGATGGGCACAACGCAATCGAAGTCATGCTCACGATAAGCCAGCAAGTCCACGCCACCATCGTAGGCGGGATAGGCAACGTCTATTCCTTGGCGAAGCAGTTCTGCCGCAACAAGCGCTTCTCCGGCCTTACCGATAAGGGCGGCTTTGCTTGATTCTTTCGACATATCGCGCTCCCTAACCCGCATTCTGTTGCTGTCATTAACTTTAGGCAAGGTTACTGTGGTTATTACGAGAGTGGAGTAGCTCCGTCGAAGAATCTCCGGTAGAGTCCGTCCAGCCAGGAGAAGGGCGGGAGGCGAAAGCGATGAAAAAGACGAAGCAAGGCTGGAAACTGAAGCGGGCGAAGACTGTAGCCAGCCCGCCCTTCATCAAGCTGTTTAAAAAGGCGCGCGCCGCAATGAAGAACCCTGAGCGCAAGGCGTGTGCACACCGGCATCCTATCTGCGCTGCCAACGCACATGTTGGAGATCTGAAAAGGCTGGGCCGGTACACTTGTGATCCCTGCAACCGGGCGGCTCAGAAGGTATATCTCAAGTCCCTGAAGAATTGATGCCGACCCGCACCTTCCCGCGCCTCCATCCCCGGTGTTCAAACCGGGGTATTGTTCCGCGTTGCTTGGCAGGGTAATTATGCCAACCCCTCAAGAAAGGGCTGCCCCGTGATTGCCTCACACAAGGCGTGCAGTTGAATGCGATTAAGGCCGGTGACTTTCTCAATGTATTCAAAGGTGATGCGTGCACCGCCTAATAACGGCGGAAAGCAATTGTCGCACCACCGGAGCGAGAATTCACCGCCCGGATGGAACGCCGTCCACAGCGCATCAGGGTATACTTGCACGGTCGGAAACTTTCCTTTCACTGCGTTGAACAGCACTTCCCCGGCTCCGCTGCAAGAACTACTGAAACAATGGAGGGGTTCTGCATCGTTCACCATAAAGCATCCATGCTTAGGAACCACCATGAGATGCTTCACGTGGCACACCATGTGGTCCTTCAAGGGCTTCATCTCGCCAATCGTGGGTAACAGCCAATCTCGACATTCGTCCAACATGAATAGTTGGAGTCCTAGGTCAAAGATGGCTTGTAATGGTTCCTCGGTCTGTTTAATCCAAGAGTCCCACAAATCGGTTTCGTCGGGTTCGATATATTCGCGGTCGGCAAAAATCTGTTTCAGAAGCCCCTCGACCTGCGTCAAGCCTCCTTCCGTCAAGCCTGCGAGTGTGTTACTAGAGGACATCTGCCATCGCTGCGATTCTTCCCCTTGAACAAATTGACGATGGTTGGTAACCAGCCACGTGCGCACTAGGCGTGACTCGGCGATTCGCCACGTGTCACGAAGTGCGGCAAGCTCCACATCAAAACCATTAGCAATTGCTTGCAGCGTTTCGAGATTCTTGGTTTCCCCCTTCTCGACCCGTTGGACCGTTCGGACGCTCTCGATTCCCGCGACTGCTGCCAAGTGTTCCTGGGTCCAACCGCGTTCTTCCCTAAGCTGGCGGACTTTCTTTCCATAGCGGTATTCTTTCCTCATGGTGGTTTCCCCTTTCGTCTTGAATTGCAACCATCATGTTGGCCGTGCCCCATCCAGAAAGCCACGTCAGAAACCCGACAGGCCGTGCGGCCTCGCCCATTTTCCAGTTTACGCTGGAAACGGCGGAGCTTAGAGCGCGGGGGTATGATGATTAGGTCCGGGAGGGCGATTTCATATGAGCACTCTTAACGAGTTTGGTATGGCCGGTGCGATGCTGGAGCCGAATGGACGCATCAAGGGCGGGTACGGTTTGCGGGGCGGCAAACCGTCTCAAGGCCTCAAGGTGTGCCCCGACTGCGAAGGACACGGCGAACACCAAAGTCATAGTCTTGTTCACAACATCTGTGGCCGCTGCAACGGAAGTGGTCAGGTGAAGGTCTAAGGAAACACAGTGTTCCCACGCCTGCCTGGGTGTAGGGTCACACAAAGGCGGCGTTGCGAACGCTGGGTTTTCGTTGCCACTACTGCCGGAAAGCGCGCGGGATGCCCGCGAAATTCACGGTGTGCAGCCTCAAAACTTCGTAGGTGAAAAAGTATCCGTGCGATTCCAGCCAAGTGTAGCTAGGAAGCTTGCCGTGATTCTTTGCCGCGAGCGTGCGCGCAATCTTCACGTGTTTCTCAACGAGCTGTTTGTTCTTCATGTTCTTTTCCTCAATTCAGGAGTGCGCCGGGCGGATACTCAAGGAGTAAAAGCATCCATACCCGGCGCTTTGCTGTGGTGGCCTACTGATTCAATAGGGTGTTTCGGGTTCGTGCCGTGGGATCGGGAAGTGGATGTCCAGCGACCAGCAAACGCCCAACCGGTTAGCTGGGCGGTTTGGCTTGCTGGCTAGGCTATCGCTGCGCTGCGAACGTCCCTGAACCCAGCGCGCGACCGCCTAATACGCCGCGCTGCTGTTAGGGCTTCACTGTCCTACAACTGCCGATTCCAGCGGCACGCCACGGGCGACACTGTCCACCACGTTCAGAATGGCGCGTGGTCGGAAAATGTTTGCCCGGTTCAGCGCTGGCAAGAACGCCGAGTCGAACGGGATGCCACGCACCGCACACGCGCGCTCCACCATCGGTTTCAGTTCGCGGGCACTAAGCGGGCCAAGCCTGATCCGCGAACAACGGTCCCGGATGGAAGGTTCAAGCCGCTCCGGGTCGCTGGTAATCAAAACCAAAGTGAAGCTGGGGCGCGAAGGAATTGTTTTCAGCTTCGATTGCTGCCGCTTTTCCATCAAGTCCTGCGCTTCGTCCACGAGAATCACGGTCGGCACATCCCAGTAAAAATAAACTTTTCGCTTCGTCGCATCGTCTAGCTCGAACTCGCTCGCGTGGACGTGTTGAAGAAAGCAACCATTGCCCGGTTCGCCCATCCGGTTTATCGTCATCTGCTCTTCAAGCTTCGTGCCGTATCTCTCGTTTACCCATGCCAGTGCAGTACTCGTTTTTCCTGTCCCAATCGGGCCTTCGAGCAAGACGAAGCCGCTTTGGATTTCACGGAGGGCCGCCAGCGCGGCGCTGTTGCCGACCATTTCATCCAGCGTGCGAATACGCGCCTGCTGCCACAGTTGCGCGGGACGCCCTTGCTGCACCCACTGTTCGTGTCGCTCAGCAGTTTTCTTTGCGATTTCCAGTCCGTTCATAGTCCCTCCAGTTCGCTAAGTTCTTTCATTTCGGCCAGCCATGCTTGCGTTTTGCATCCGTTCGCTAGACGCTCCACGGGCTTTCCCATCAGCCATTCCTCGCAAATCGAAGCGATGAAGTGCGGCAGGGGGACACGACCAGCCCGGTTCTTGAGCATTTCGTAAGTTATATGCGGCAGCAAGACAGCTACTTTTTCCAGTTCGCACTGCGGCTTTTTCTCGCGGCCACATTCTTCCGCACCAAGCTCTGCGAGTTGCCGCGTTGTCAATCCCAGTTCAACGGCTTCGGCTAGCAGCCGGTCCGCTACTTCGGGCGGCAGGCTTACGACCGCGTAGTGATGCGCAAACGTCAAGGCGGACACGCGGCGGGCAGGTGGAAACCGATTCGCCACGTAGCAGCAAATGTAAAGAAGCGAACGCTTAAACGCTGTGGCCTGCTGTGCAAGATCGTAGCTAACCCTTTTCCCATACTGTCTGAAGCCGTAAATCAACAAGTCCCCAACCCACCACCGGGTACTCTCGCCGACGTGGGAGATCGCGCGGCCAATTTGCATCCATTCCTGCTCGGTCAAACCTTCCTGCAAAGAAAGTTCGCTAGGGTTGAAGAACGCCCCGGTCACATCGTATTCAGCAAGAGTGCGCGGTTTGACTGGCGGCAGGACAACGGGTTTTGCTTCGTTGTGGCTCCGATAGATCTCAAACTTCCTATCCAGTGCTCGTGGGATGTGTGCGAAGGCCGCTGGGTAATCCAGCATGACTTGGTAAGCTGTTCCGTACTTGTGATCCTGTAGCCATCCGTGCGAGGGAATCGCACCGCCGTTTTCAGCCGCGACCTTTTCCATCATGCGAACGTGCATCAGTATGCAGTCATCAGAAACTTTAGACTTACTGGCGCGCAGTTCTGCGACGGAACGGTCGGTGTGCGATAGGGCAGTGGTTGCCATCAGTATTATTCAGCGGGCTGTGCCGGGCCTGCGCGATGGGAACGGCGGTAGGATCGCGGTCAGTGTTTGGCCGGCGAACAATTTATCGGACAGCAACCACGTGACCAGCCGCGCAATTTCCTCTTTCGGAAGGGCACAAATTGCAGCGGGGTTGATGTGCGTTGGCGTTGGCGGCAGGATCGCCACATTCGCCGGACCAATATCCAGCCCGGCGCTACGCAGAAACTCGGCAAAGAGTTCTTCCGTTGTGTTTGTCGGAAGGCGCTTAAACATCAGCCAGACGGATTCCTTTGGCGAGAGCGTTTTCAAGGTGTTCATCGTTGCAACTTCTCCTGATCGGTTTGAAAAAAAGGGTCACGCGCCGCCCACCACCTACGATGAAAGCGGCGCAGGTTGTGATCCCTCGCGCCGAAGGGGGTTCCAACGGCACTTCGATCAGCGGCAATGGGGCGAGAAGCCCGCGCCGCGCCGACCGCTTATCCCGGCGCTGGGAACCCTTCAAAATCTGGCGGCTGGCTACCTTGATGGTGCCAAGCATCAGGGATTCCAACCGCCCCTGCCCCGATAAGGAGTAATCGGGAAACCTTAGCGTCTTTCCACGTTTGCCAAATGAACCGGCACGCCGGACTTTGCGGCCACCTGCTCTGCGACATCTACGCGAATGCGCAGCACTTCAAGTTCGTGTTCTAGATTCTTGAATGCTTGAACGATTGCTACAGCAGCCGAACGCGGCACGCCTTGGTAAGCAAGCCAGTGTGCTGTAAGTTCGAATTCCTCTTGCCCAGCAGCGGCGGAGGCGGAACGTTCGGGTGCTTTCCACGGTGCGTTGCGGTCGGGAATGTGGGCCACAGGGCGCGAAGCTACTTCGGCAGCGTTTCGTGCATGCCACTCTGGTGAACCTATTGGCGGCAAGTTGGAACAGTTATTTTGCGGACGTTCATCAGACATCGTGATCTCTCCTTTTGGCGGGCAGAACCTATTTCTGCTCTAGCTTCTGAATTCGTGCTTCAAGTTTGGCCACTTGTTCAGCGGGCGGTGAATACCTCACGCAGGTATCCGGCGAGCGCTTCGCGTTCGTGGAACGGCAGCGCATCGTGGTTGACGATAATGCCTATGACTTGGTCCTTCATTTTTGTCCTCCTTAGAAATTCGATAGCTGCCGCCGTAGCGTCAGCATCCGTTCCTGAAAACGTTCTTCCTCTTCTTGGCGCAACTGGTCGGCCCGAATGTCGCGGCCAATTTGTTCAGCCTTCGCGCGCCGTTCGGCATCCGCGTCCGCAATGAGTCGCTTCTGCTGCGCCACGGCAACACAGCGGCGAGCGATGTCACTACCCGCTGCGGCAATCAAGATTTCAACCGAAGCATCGCGCGCTGATGTGCGCGCGCGTGGGGTAATTACATATTGGCCAAGACTCCGGGCATCCACGTTGGTGCTTGGATAACTGGGGTAGGTCACGGCTGCAACGTCAATCAAGTCCACATCCCTAAGCGTGCGCTGGTTACCAGCCCACGTGTCGCCTCCGTCGGGACAGTTGAACGCGAAACTGCACTCGTCTATGTCGCCGCGTTGCACCGCCGAATAAAGGTCCCGGTGAAAACTATTCTCCTCATCCAGTTGCACGTTGAAGCGAAGTCCGCGCGAATCATCGTCTAGCTTCAGGGTTCCGCTTTTGGTACGCCCCAAGATGTGGTTGGCGTCGTGATTGAACGTGGCCTTGACATCGGCCTGCCCCTTCAGCGAACGAGCGAATGCACCCGGCGCGATACGCTCAACGAAACCCGCCTTGCCGCCGATGGGATGCGAGTCCACACCGTAGCGGGCAGCGTAGCCTTGAATTTGGAACTTCCCCGCAGCTCTCAGTTCGGCCCCGATGGTTGTTCGCTGTTCAATTTTCATAGTTCACCTCCCGCTGTCTGCGCGGTGTTAGCCCTTGTAATCAAATTCCTTCACGAACGCTTTTCGAATGGTGTCGGGAACTCGGCTGTCTTTCCCACCGGCGTGGACGCAAAGCCTGCCATCAAGTGAATGCGCCACTTCCTCAGCCCACGCGGCTGGTGACTTCTTCTTGTAGTCGGGATGGAACATCAATCCCTGCTTAGGCTGAACGTAGACAGCGGGGTTCATGACGCTCTCAGTCCGCTGGCAGCGGGGACAAAAAACTCTTATGTACGGCAGCCCCGTACCGATTTCTCGCTGAATTGAAAATTCCACGTTCACAGGTGCGGATGCTGACGCGGATTTGTTATCTAAGCGTTCGAAGGACGCGGGCAGCGCTTCAAGAAGAAGGCCGCCAAGCAATGGGTCTACCTTGTAGAAAATCTTCCCGGTTGATGTCACTCGAATGTCCATTGGGGCTACACCAGTCCTTCTGCCAGCGTGAGGCATTCCTTGCGAAGTTCACGCACGGCGCTGTGATACAAACCTAGGGAACGATTTTCGGCAGCGGATAAAACGCCCGGTTCCGGGTCACCCAAGGGTGCCTGAATGCGCAGACGTTCGGCGCGCTGGCGCAGACGCCAAATCTTCACAACCTGTCCTGCAAAAGCTTCTTCCACGGGATTTCTCCTCCACCCGGCTTGTACCGGGTCATCAAAGCTTGGAGCCCTCAAACTACGGATGAACTGTTACGGCCCGCCCGCCCGCGCCGGGCAGCCCGTGCTTCCGGGAAAAATGCCCTCTTCCCACTGCGTCGAACCGGCGACTGCCGACTACACGACTACAAGTCCAGAAAATGGAAATCCAGTTTTTTGGACGCGGGGTTCCAACGGCTCGGAAAATCCGGGAAATGGACAAGGGCACCCGTTCCGCCCTTTAACTGACTTTCGGTGCGTTCACGCTTCGATTAGCTGCACTCTTCTTCGCGGCGGGAACCAAGCCCTGTACTTTTCAAAGTTTTTTCTGCGGGAATGCGTACAAAGGTGAGCGCACGGTGTTTGAGGCATTGTCAGGACAAAACATAAGTCCCCTACCCTCAACAACTTACAAGGAATTGCCTTTTGTGTTGACAGCCATGTACATACAGCAACGCACCGCCAAGGCACTGACAGCGCAGAAAGAGATAGTCCGACACCACAAGACACACTGAAAAGGGCAGTTCCGGCGCGGTTCGATACCATTTGAAGGCAATTTCACGGGGTTCCGAAACAGACGAAACCACAACATGTCGTGGGGAGGCCGGGTTCCGATCAGTGGCGGCCAGGACAGCCCTGCTTGCCTAGCGTGCCCGCACCCGGATGCCCGACGTGCGTCCGCTCTTGTGGCTATGGGCGGTATCGGGCATCCATTCCGACGACTACACGCGCTGGCTATTCCCTGCCCGCATTCATGCCTGCGCCGTTGCTTCCTGCCTTCGGTTAGGCGGTTGTCGTTCTCTGCCCTAGTTTGGGCGTTGCCGGTATGTCTGGGGTGTTCAGTTTGTGGGTGATTTGCTCTGTTGAGGCTAGTGGAAAAAACCAGTGTGACCGTAGATAGGCGCTGACGCCGGGGGGACCACCTGCATGATAAAGAAAGCCAGCGCGTAAACCAACGCCATCACAATGACGAATCCAACCGGGTACCCTATAAATTCGTACTGCTTGACGGCAAAATCTTCTGCCTTGTCGCCGTTAACCAGAGACACTATCGCCGTGCGCCATTTGTTGCACAGGTTGCTGCTATGGTGATCCAGATACGCTGCATAAAAAGCCATGACGAGGTAGCAGCCTGCCAGGATCCAGCCAGCTTTCTTCGCCTGACGAAAAGCGTTAAAAACGAACGCTCCGTTGAAGGTGACAAGTAGAGAACCCATGACAATGAAGGGACCTGTTAAGAATGTGAATGCCATGCGGCTTCGAAGGCTAGCTAGGTATTCCGCCTCCGTGGCAATCTCACTGGACAAATGCTTGATGAGTTCTAGTCGCAGCTCTTGCTTGGCATCTTCCGGGTTCGCGGGAGTACCGGCACTAGGAACTGGGGGAACTACTTCTTTCCCGCCCCGACTGTCGGCTTCACCGAGCTGTTTCTCTACCACCTTTGGATCGTCTGCCATGTAGATACTCCGATGCGAAGGTCGCGCGAGGAACTTAACTGTGCAATAATAATGCCAATCGTAGGAAGTGCAATAGGCAAAACCTACGCAGTTCGCGCCGAGCGGGCTTATGCCGCTGTTCTAGGGCTTTGGGCTTTGCTGATTTCTGTGACGCTGGGATTTGGAAAGTGGACTAGCGGAACAGCGGCGGGCGATCATCGGACTGCGGTGGCTTGTCTTTGCTGGTCGGTTCCAGTAGACGCCAGACTCGATGTTCGTCGGTTCCTTGGCATACTGGAGCGCACGGTTTACCTTTCGCGCATTCCGCATCAAGCCAATCCTCGAACAGTCTGTAGGACCACGGATCGGTGCACTTCGAAAGCATCAGCCATTCGCCGTCACCGCTGAGGAATTGCATCCGCCGATACTTACGATGAGCGAGAGCTTGCCAGTGACTTCGGCGCTGCCGGGTTGTGGTTTGCTCTGCCATGCTTCTACTTTCAGCCGGGTGTTACCAGTTTCCCAGGGGTGAACCCTAGAACCCTAGTGAACCCTAAGCCTAGATTGTTATTGCGCCCACAAGTTGTTGTGTTAATTTCCTGGACCAAATACACCCGAACCAACATGCGTTGCGTCCACGCAACAGTCTGCGTTTAGGGTTCACTAGGGTTCCAGGGTTCACCCTCCTTCCCTTTCCGCTGTTTCAAACCAATACCGCGATAATAGGTAGCATGACCGCCAGCCGTGTGCCTTTCGAACCCGCGCCGGGCAAGTTCATCGGCAAATTCATTCATACGTACCGCGAACTCCCCTTGGTCCGTCGCCCACCTTGTGTATTCGCCGTAGAGCGCACCCATTCTGACTTGGCAGTCCCTTCTTGTGATGGTGTGCGTGTCAAAAAATCCTTGAATCACGTTCTGTGCTGCCCGGAATTCAGCTGTTGCGGCTGCTACTTCGGGAGGCATAAGCAAACCCTCCTCCTTCCACGCCGCGATGCCTTCAAGCAGCCGATTCAGGATGCCGGGACCCTCCTCGGAAACCAAAACCTTTGCGTAGTCTTTGACCTTCATCGCATCGGGAACTTTGTTGTTGAACGGGATAAACCGCACGCGCCGCCAAATGCCTTCATCGGTGCCAGTAATGCGAGGCTTGTTGTTCATCGCTAACCACAGCTTGAATTCCGGGTAAAAAATCACGTCGCTTTGGTAGATGTCGCGAGCACGTATTACGTCCCCGCCCGTCATCTGTTTAATCACTTCTTCATCCAGGTTCCCTTGTTTGCGCGGCTCCACGGCTGTAATCAGCCGTTTGCCTTTGAATTGAGCGAGTTCATATTTCGAATCATGCAACCCGTTCTTCGATTGGATGAATGTTGTGAACTTGGCCGGAGTGGCGAGCGCCGGACCTAGGATTTGCATCATCACATCAATCAATGTGGTCTTGCCATTTGCGCCCAGCCCATAGCAAACAAAAAAACATTGCTCGCTGATGTCGCCGGTCAGTGCATAACCCAGCGCCTTGATGATGAAGTGGATCGTGTCTTGGTTGCCACTAAACGTGTAGTCCAGGAAAGCATCGAATCGGGGACACAGTGCAAAGGCGTCATACTGCACTTGTGCCCGCTTCGTTAGAAAATCTTCGCGGCGGAACTCGCGCAGGTCCTGTGTTGCCAAATCAAGCGTTCCGTTCTCCACGTTCAAAAGCATTTTGTGTGTATCGAACAGCCTGCCTTCAGCCAGTATTCGTTCCTCACCTTTAGTCATCGCAATCATGGCGTTGCGTTTCCCAGCACCTTCGGAGGCTTGCCGCCAGCGTTCATCAAGAATGGAACGAGCAACGTCTTTCGTATAAGGCAACAACCGAACACCTCTCTCATCACGCATCCAGACTTTGCCATCCCAGACGTAGAAGGCTTCGTCATCGAGTACATACCGAAACTCTTTTCCGTACATGTCAACCAGCATCTCGGCGTTCCCGGAGTCGGTAAACGGGCGCGGCGGAGCTACCGCTATGCCGTCCAGCGTAAGTGCATTTGCACACGCGGCTTCAAATTCCTTGAAGAACCCACTCTCCTCGATGACCATACGCCGCGCCTTGCGTGCTTGGAACTGCTCGCGGCGAGACATGCTATCGAATCCAGCAGGTAGTGTGTCGGCAACTACATGCTGGGGCTTGGCAATCGTCCTAATATGCAATGCGCTCGGGTCTTTAGTCTGTTCTGAAAAAGGGATTATGTGAACTTTGGCGGGCGGCAAATCGGCAGCAATGCGTTGGACGAAATACTTACCGGCGTCGCCCGGCTCCTGCACTATGTAGATATGGGACGCATCCCGAATACGCGCCAACTCGGCCCATTCTTTCTTCCATGTTTTTGCGCCGGGAATCCCCAGGGCGTTGACGTTGTGAGCGAGGAGCGTTTGGGTGTCCGATTCGCCCTCCACCAACACCAAGTCATAGTCCCCTTCGCCCATCGGGATACCCAATCCGTAAGGCAAGCAATGGTCGCCGTGTCTCCACCTGAACTTGTCGTCTCCTTCAGCCGAAATGCGGAACCGTATCCCTGCAAGGCCACCTTGTTCATCGTGATAGGGCAAAGCAACTGCTGGTTTTCCACGCCACTTGGCGTCGTAAATACCGAACATCAACTGTAGCCAACTGGCGTTCAAACCCTTCATCGCAGCGTATTGCGCCACGGTGAGGCCGCTGGCAACATTCTCTGTTGTGGGCTTAGGCAATAGTTTCTTGATGGCCCGCCACGCCGCACCCGAATGGCAACCGTCGGTCCAGCATTTAACAACTACCGCTTTGCTACCGTTGGAAACTTCTGGGTGATGGCGCTGAAGACACACAGGGCACTCGGTTCTGGTCTTATCGCCCACGCGTTCGCCGGGCGGTAGGACAGCGAGCACTTGTTCAAGAGTGATTTTATTTGCTGTAGTTCTGGACACGGGGAATCTCCCTTTTGTCGTCATCTAGTTTTTCGGTTGTGAGCTTTCGGAGTACGGTCGGTGTGCCGTACCGAATCTCGATTTCGATGTTGCCCCACATGCGTTCTTGTTCCGCTGTGGTTAGCATGTCTTCGATTTTCTTAAGCAGTGCAGGCTTCGTCACTGGCGCACCGCCGTAGCGGCCCACAAACCTTTTGCCGGTTGGAAAACGAGGCCTCGGTCTCGGAGATTGCTCAAAGTGCAAACGACGTAAAACAAATTGCGCTCTATCATTTGAGCAATGGCAGCGGCGCGGACTGGGGCATCGGCAGCACGCACAATGTCAAGGATTTTTTGATGATTTGGGTGCAGGCGAGATGCTGTCATCACTGCACCTTTGCCGGTATCTTGCCTTTTTCGATGAACTGGTGGATGTCGTCCCGATGCAGTAAGACCTTTCCGCCCAGCTTCCGAAAAGGTAGGGTGCCCTTAAGCCGCCAGGATCGTAACGTCGAGACCTTCACCCGCAGAACCCGGCTGGCCTCTGCCAGTGTCAATAATTCCGATTGCACATCCATTTTCCTTCTCCTTCGTGGTCCCTTGGCTTGAATGCCTTGCCAGTGGCCTGTTTTCCCTTGCTGAAAACGATGATGCCATGTTAGATTACTAGATAGCTAGTGAAATATAGTGCTCTAGTGAACTGCCGCAATGAAAACTTTGAAGCTATCTAGGACCAAGCGCGGGATTGATTGCAGGCTCTACTTGAGGAGGCCGCTGGCGGTTGAAAGCAGCGCCGGGCAGATTGCGGGAATACTTGGGGAAAATATCGTGGACCTGCTTTCGACAAAGAAACCACCCCACGTTGATCTCGCTAACTTGCCGGACGACGAAGCGGCTGCCGCAAAGTTCGTAGCTCGCTGGGGACTGCTGCACGCGGACAAGAAATACTCCATCACGGTTAGCGAAGCGCGGGAACTGCTTGACCTGCCCCCGAATGAAGCGGCAAGAAAACTGGCTGCTGCCTATCCGAAGGCCCCCAATTTCTTCTCGCATACGCGGGAGCTAGTTATAGGGGACCGGGATACGCTGCGGAAGGCGTGGAAGGGCGACCGTTTAGCAATTGAAACGATGACGCAACATGTAGCCGCCAACATGAACTCGACCTGGAGCTTCAATAGTGGCCGTATCGAAATCGGAGTGCCGGACTTGTGGACGGCAGTCTGCGTGCTCTTTCTCAATGATCGTGGAAGGGGCAAGGCGGGCATTTGTGAACGTGGGTCTGAGTGCCCTGCCCGATATTTCCTGAAACCGCGAACAGACCAGCGCTTTTGTGGTGGGGACTGTAAGAGATGGGCAAGGCTAGAGGTAAAGCGTCGTTGGTTTCGCATCAACAGGGGGAAACAGCAGTGAGCACCTACAAGCGCGGCGGCGTCTACTGGTACAAGTTCATGTTCAACGGCGTGGTCGTGCGCCAGTCCACAAAGCAGGGTAATGACAAAGTTGCCCGACAGATGGAGGCCGCGCATCGAACCTCACTGGCAAAAGGTGAAGTCGGTATCCGGGAAAAGAAGGTTGCGCCAACGCTAAAAGAGTTCTGCTCGGCGCGCATCGAACCTTACGCCAAACCACGTAGTGCCTGGATATGGTACCGCGCCGGAATTCGCGCGCTGCTCAAGTACGCACCGCTAGCCAATGAGCCCTTGGACACCATCGGTGGAGAGAAGGCTGCGGGATTCGCCGCGTGGCGGTTGGCACAGGGTCTCCAGGCATGTTCAATTAACGGCGCACTTCGTGTGTTGCGGCGGATTCTGCGTCTTGCGGCGGATTGGGGGATCATTGAGGTTGCCCCCAAAATACAATTGCTATCGGGCGAAACCCGGCGCGAGCGCGTTGTGACCCCCGCTGAAGAAGCGCGCTATCTGGCGATGGCTTCGCCACTCCTCGCTGACGTTGCTACCCTACTTTTTGACACTGGGATGCGTCCCGACGAATTACACCGAATGCGCTGGGAGCACATCGCGTGGACTGGTGGTCGGCAGGGCACAATTCTGGTGACCAAAGGCAAGACCCAGGCCGCGCGGCGACCAATTCCAATGACGCCTCGCGTTCGGGTCGTCCTGGAGAGCAAATGGGAGGCGCAAGGCTCCCCGGAAGAAGGTTGGGTGTGGCCAGCGGCTACGAAGACCGGGCACATCGACCACTCCACGGTGCGGGACCACCACACCAAGGCGCTGAAGGATTCCAAGGTGCGGCGCTTCGTGCTATACAGCGCCCGCCACACGTTTCTGACTCGGCTCGGCGCATCAGGCTGCGACGTTTGGACCCTGATGCGGATCGCAGGGCACAGCTCGATTTCGATATCCAGCCGGTACGTCCACCCATCGGAAAGTACGATGTTGGATGCCGTGGAACGTTTGACTGGGCACAATTCTGGGCACAGTGCCGAAAACGATATTTCGAACGGGGAAGAAGAAACCGCCGTAAGTTCAACGCCAACAGAAGGTTATTTGGTGAGCGCGGATGGACTCGAACCATCGACCCATGCCTTAAAAGGGCATTGCTCTGCCAACTGAGCTACGCGCCCGCCTTTACCATCCTGCATCTGCAGGGATCGGATGGTTTTCTACAGTGCCGCCCTCAGCGTTCCTTCAGGAATGTTGTGGACAACACGCAATCTGATTGTAAGGGCAGCGTGCGCGCCAGTCCAGCACGCCACATGTCGTTCCCAAGGGCGGGCACCTCGGCACGGCGCCAACCGGCCGGCCGAGGAAACCGCTCCAGTCCTCGTCATTTTTCCCTTGGTCACATTCGAGTACGGACTTCGTTTTCACGCAACCCGAGGCAAGCTAGGCGGCAACTTCAGCTCTGCACGTGACCGCAACACCTGCAGCACGTGAGCCCTGGCCACGATACCTTCAATCCTTCCAGCTGACATGACGGGCAATTGATTGACGTCTTCGCGCCCCATAATCTCCAGTGCCTCCATCGCAGGCATGTCGCGCGAAACAAAATGAACCTTATCCGCTGGGCGCATCACGCTGCGCACAGCTGTGAACGGCCACGCGCGCGGCTCAACCGACCGCACCTCGTTGGGTGTGATCAGGCCGAGCAACCGTCCGTCCTGAACCACTAGAAAGCATCGCCGGCCGGTACGCAGCACATGTTCATTAACAAACTCCTGCAGAGGAAGCTCGGGATCTACCGTATAACTGTCGGTCGACATTACATCTTTCACGCGCAGGCCGCGCAGCAGCGTTCCGGTTCGAACCTGCACGAGGGTGGCTCCAGACGCCTGCAAAAGGAACCAACCGATAAAAGCAATCCATAGGCCCCCAAGTCCCGCGCCTCGAAAGAACTGAAAAATTCCCAAGCCAATGAATAACACGGCGACGACCTGGCCGACGGTTGCGGCAGCCAGGGTCGAGCGCTCGGCGTCTCCCATCGCCCACCACAGGATGGCGCGCAGTACGCGCCCGCCATCGAGGGGAAAGCCCGGAATCATGTTGAAGGCCGCCAGGGCAAGGTTGATGTAGCCGAGCCATACCAGGAGCGCTATCCCGGGCGTTGTCGGCGAAGTCCAAGGAGTCCAGCCAGAGAGGCGCGCCAAGGCGAACAGGAGCAGGCCTAGGATTCCGCTGGTGATGGGCCCGACAATCGCCATCCAGAATTCCGTTTTCGCGTCCGAGGCCTCCTTCTCGATTTGGGCTACTCCGCCCAATAAGAACAAAGTGATTTTGTGGACTGGGATCCCACGGGCTTTGGCCACGACCGCGTGGGACAATTCGTGCGCGAACAAGCACGCGAAGAAAAGCAATCCCGTGACTATGGCCGTGCTCCATACCAGCGCTTCACTCCAATTGTGGTTCACGGCGTGGAATTGCGCGACCAGCGAAAACGTGATCAGCAGCGCGATTACGAGCCAGCTATAGTGCAGCCCCAGCTCGACTCCGAATATTGTGCCCAGCTTGATCTGCGATTTCATGGTTTCCTCTGACCCTTTCCATCGTGGTATCAGGGTAGTACTGGCGATGTTAGTCCTTCCCCTTTAGTGTCGCCACAAAATCTGGGCCGCTTCCAACGGAACCGATGCTCCCGACTGACGGGGAATGATACGTGGTGTGTAATCGGTCGCCGGGCGGCTCGCTGGAACCTTCAATGAATATAAGACGCACGCAACGGGATCAGGAGGCCTTACCCGATCCATCTTTTGCCGGAACGTGCTGCCTTCTGGTTGAGCAGGTTCGGCGTATAGTTCGACTTCTACGGCGTCTGGATCCAGTTCCCCTAAAAACACTTGCACTTCAAAAACGTGCTGATTTCCTTCCTGATGCGTGCTCACGGAACCGAATCGCACATGGGGCCAATTCCGCGTAATCGATTTCGACCACAAGGACAGTTCGATCCCCAGTTTGCTCTGGTCCGCAGCTCGCTCACAGTATCCGGCTGCCGCCGGCAAGTAGTACTCCTCCACATACTCTCGAACCGCGCGGTTGGACGAGAACTTCGGCGTCAAGCGAAGCATGCTGGCGCGCATTTTCCTGACCCATGACATGGGGATGCCGCGCTGGTCGCGGCTGTAGAAGGCTGGAATCACTTCTCTTTCCAGAAGATCGTACAAATTGCCGGCCTCGCGAGCATCCCAATCGGGATCGTCTCCGTGCTCCAGTCCGTCGCCGATGGCCCAGCCCACTTCAGGGGAATACGCCTCCGCCCACCAACCGTCCAACTCAGACAAGTTCAGTCCCCCGTTGACCAGAACTTTCATGCCGCTGGTGCCCGATGCCTCCCAGGGCCGACGCGGCGTGTTGAGCCACAGGTCAACACCCTGAACCAGATGCGATGTCAGCAGCGCATCGTAGTCGCTAAGGAAAGCCACTCTTGAGCGAACATCCGTGCCGGCGATGAAATCACTCCATTCCTTAATCATCGCTTGTCCGGCCTGATCCTGGGGATGTGCTTTGCCGGCGAGGATCAGTTGCACCGGGCGTTCTCGATTGGTGAGGATGCGAACCAACCGTTCGCGATCATGAAGCAGAAGGTTAGGACGCTTATAGGTTGCGAACCGGCGTGCGAAACCGATGGTCAAGGCCTGCGGATCGAAAATGGAATCGGCTTGGTCGAGTTCTTCCTGCGATGCGCCGTGGTGAGCGCGCTGCACCGTCAAACGCTTGCGCGCAAATTGGACAAGCGATTGACTGGCTTTCGTGCGCAGCTCCCACAACTGTTCGTCGCTGACGCCATTGAGGCCCTTTGCCTCTTCCAGCGTTCCGCGCCAACGCTCTTGACCGCACTTCTTGGTCCACAGTTCGTCTGCTTCCGCAGAATCCCAGGTAGGGACGTGAACACCGTTGGTTACGGCACCCACCGGGACTTCGGCCTCCGGCCACCGCGGAAAGAGCGCCTGAAAGATTCTTCTGCTTACTTTCCCATGCAACTGGCTGACGCCATTAATGCCGCCGCTTCCTCGCAGCGCGAGATACGCCATATTGAAGGGCTCGGACCGGTCAAGCGGGTTTCTACGTCCCAGGGCCATTAACTCGTCGAATTGAATCCTCAGCTCGGACTCCGCATATTTCTTGAGATACTGCTGCATCAGTTCCGGCGAAAAGCGATCGAAGCCGGCTTCAACCGGCGTGTGGGTAGTGAACAGGTTCCCGGCTCGGGTGACCGTCAGAGCGACATCGAAGGGTTGCTCATGCTGTTGCATATGGCTGAAAGCCCTCTCCAGCACGGCAAATGCAGCATGCCCCTCGTTCAAGTGGCACACTTCCGGGTTCAGGCCAAGAGCGGACAGAAGTCTCCAACCGGCCATTCCTAAGATCATCTCCTGCTGCAAACGCAACTCGGGCCCGCCGCCGTACAACTCGCCGGCAATGCCGCGATGGGTAGGCAGATTGGCCGGGTCGTTGGTGTCGAGCAGATACAGTTTTGCTCTTCCGACCTTCGCCTGCCAGGTACGCACCCAAACCGTAGCCTCAGGAAACTGCACAGGGATGCGCAGCCACTCGCCTTCCGCATCCCGCAGCGGCTCAATGGGAAGCTGCCCAGGATCGTTGAAGGGGTAGAGTGCCCGCTGAAAACCGTCTCGGTCGATCTCCTGGCGAAAATAACCACGCTGATAAAGCAGCCCGACGCCGGCCACTGGGACGCCCAGGTCACTGGCTGCCTTGAGTTGATCGCCGGCTACGTTTCCGAGACCGCCGGAATATATTGGCAGGGCTTCGCCCAACATGAACTCCATGCTGAAGTACGCCACTCGCCGGAGTGCCGTGCCGGGATGCGCCGTTTGAAACCAGCCGGGCGCGCTATCCCACTCGTGTTTCTTCCGAAGCATGTCTTCGACGCGCTTGCGAAAGGCGGGCTCGGCGCAAGCATCGTCGAATGGTTTGCCGCGAAACGGTCTGAAGCACGACCCACGGGTTGTTCGTCAGTTCCCAAAGCTGCGGATCGAGCCGCCCCCAAAGCTCATCTGTCGAGTGGTTCCATGACCAACGCAGGTCCAAAGCCAACTCCTTGAGGGCGGGAAACACAGACTCGGAAGTCAGGCTCATGCCTGGTTGACTAGCCATAATTCAGATCCTTTCAGGCCGGCATTCTGGTGCGCCGCCGTCAGCACTCCGCGAACGATTTCCTGCGCTTCGCTTTCGATCCGTAAGAGATGATCTTTGCCGCGAAAACTTTCCGCGTAGATCTTGTAGATGTCTTCGGTGCCCGACGGCCGGGCGGCAAACCATCCCCCTTCGGCAATCACCTTCAAGCCCCCGATGGGCATGCCGTCTCCAGGCGCTGTCGTAAGGATTGTCTGGATCGGTTCGCCCGCGAGTTCCGAGACCTGAATTTGATTCGGTGAAAGCCTCTCCAGGATGGCTCTTTCGGCCGCAGTGGCGGGAGCTTCAATTCGTTCGTAAAGTGGATCGCCGAGTTCGCGGGTGAGTTCCCGATAAATTTCACCGGGATCACGCTGCGACTGCGCCGTGATTTCTGCGGAGAGCAGTGCGGACACGATTCCGTCTTTGTCGGTAGTCCAGACCGTGCCATTCCGTCGCAAAAACGAGGCTCCGGCACTCTCTTCCCCGCCGAAACCCAGCGAGCCATCCAGGAGTCCCTTGACGAACCACTTGAACCCCACCGGAACTTCGTAGAGTTTCTTTCCTATCTTCCCGGCCACCCGGTCGATCATGCTGCTGCTCACGACTGTTTTGCCCACGCCGGCGTCGCTGCGCCACTGGGGACGGTTCGCGAAGAGGTAATGAATGCAGACGGCAAGATAATGATTAGGAGGCAATAACCCGGCGCTCTTTGTGACCACACCATGGCGGTCGTGGTCCGTGTCGCAGGCGAACGCAATATCGAATTTGTCCTTCAGCGCGATGAGTTTCTGCATCGCGTAGGGCGACGACGGATCCATGCGGATTCTTCCATCCCAATCCAGCGTCATAAAACGGAAGGTCGGATCGACCGTGTGGTTGACCACGCTGAGATTGATGCGATAGCGCTCTTGAATACGCGACCAGTAGTGCACTCCGGCGCCGCCCAGCGGGTCTACGCCCAGACTTATATCTGCGCTTCGAATCGCTTCCATATCGATGACGTGGTCAAGGTCCGCCACGTACGCATCGATGTAGTCATGTGGGTGGATCGTAGAGGCTTTAATCGCGCGTTCAAACGGAACGCGCTTCACACCTCGCAAGCGGCCGGCAAGATATTCGTTGGCCTTTGTCTCAATCCACCGCGTGGTCTCGGTATCCGCGGGACCGCCGGAAGGCGGGTTGTATTTGAATCCTCCGTCCTCAGGAGGATTGTGCGAAGGCGTAATCACGATGCCATCGGCAAGGCCGGACTTTCGTCCGCGGTTGTAAGTCAGAATGGCGTGAGAGACGGCGGGAGTCGGCGTATATTCATCGTTCGCGGCGATCATCACTTCGACTTCGTTGGCCGCGAGAACTTCAAGAGCGCTGGCAAAGGCTGGTTCAGAAAGCGCGTGAGTATCCTTGCCCAGGAACAGCGGTCCCTTCATTCTGTGGCGTTTTCGGTAAGCGCAAATGGCCTGCGTAATGGCCAGAATGTGCCACTCGTTAAATGTGCGGTCGAAAGCCGAGCCGCGGTGTCCTGACGTGCCGAACACTACACGGTGTTCGGGAATCGCGGGGTCGGGATGCTCGACGAAGTAGGACGTTATGAGTTTGGGCACGTCCAGCAGCTTGGAAGCGGCCGGAGTGGTTCCTGCCAGGGGATTTACTTTCATAGCTCACCTCGATTCCAGCGTTGCCGGTTGTGAGTTCGAGTGGACTGATGAATTAGATGCTGGTTTACGAGTCGGTGAACGATTGTCCGCTGGGGTGACCCTGCGCCAGCGAAGGTGGTCCGCTTGGATCGGTGAAATCGCTGGTCCAATGCCAGTTTCTAATTTCGGGCAAGTCTTCCAAATGTTCCCGAATGTACACGTGATGCTCATAGAGTTTTCGGTTGAACATATCGATCACATCGGAAACCTGCGACCGCAACCGCGGAACATACTTGAGCGCATCCATGGCCAGATGGAACCGGCTCAGCTTATTCAGAACGACCATGTCGAACGGAGTCGTGGTAGTTCCCTTATCCATGAAACCACGCACATGGAATCGGCCCTCGTTGGAACGGCCGTGGACCATGCTGTGAATCGTCCAGCGGTAGCCGTGGTAGGCAAAAATAACCGGCGCATTCTGGGTAAAGAGCGCTTCAAAAGAAATGTTGTCCATGCCATGCGGGTGATCGTTCGGACTCATCAGAACGCTGATATCCACCACGTTCACCACCCGCACCTTGATGCCGGGAACATATTTCTGAAGCAGCCACGAAGCCGCAACTGTTTCGATGGTCGGTACATCTCCAGCACAAGCCAGAATGACGTCGGGTGCGGTGCCGCCGTCGTTGCAGGCAAACTCCCACGCCGACGCGCCTCGGGAGCAATGCGCGACGGCCTCGTCCATGTTCAGCCATTGCAGCTCGGGCTGCTTCCCACAGGTAACGACGTTGACGTAATTACGGCTGCGCAGGCAGTGGTCCATCACGCTCAACAAGCAGTTGGCGTCGGGGGGGTAATAGATACGAATGATTTCGCTGCGGCGCGCGAGAGCGTTGTCGACAAATCCCGGCGCCTGGTGACTGAAGCCATTGTGATCGTTGCGCCAGGCATGGCCGGTCAGAAACACGTTCAGCGAAGCCAGCGGCTTGCGCCACGGCAGTTCCCTGCACTGTTCCAGCCATTTTGCATGCTGTGTAACCATGGAATCGACCACCTGAGCGAACGCCTCGTAGGACGAGAACACTCCGTGACGCCCAGTGAGCAGGTAGCCTTCGAGCCAGCCCTCGCAGCAATGCTCGCTCAGGACTTCCATCACGCGCCCGTCCCGGCTTACGTGATCGTCAATGGGGATGGTCGGGTTGACACTGCAACGATCGGTTACTTCAAACACCGCGTTCAAGCGGTTGGAGTTGGTCTCGTCCGGACAAAACAGCCGGAAGTTCTCCGGATGCAGCTTGATGATGTCGCGCAGAAATTCCCCGAGTTTGCGCGGCGCCTCAGCCACAACCACTCCCGGACCGGGCACATCCAGCGCGTAGTTGGCGAACCGGGGAAGATCCAGCGCGTTAAGCACGCGCCCGCCGTTCACGTGCGGGTTCGCTCCCATGCGAAGGTCGCCGCTGGGGGAGAGTGCCGCTAGTTCAGAAACAAGTCGTCCGCTCTCGTCAAACAGCTTCTCGGGCTGATAGCTGCGCATCCACGCTTCCAGCGACTTCAGGTGCTCAGGGTTCTCACGGACATTTGCCAGTGGCACCTGGTGAGCCCGGAATGTGCCTTCGATGGGGACGCCATCCACCTCTTTCGGGCCAGTCCAGCCTTTCGGAGACCGCAGAATAACCATCGGCCAGCACGGCCGTTTACTGTCCCCGTGCTCGCGCGCGTTCTTCTGAATCTCGCGAATCTCCTCGTAGCACTGATCCAGCGCCGCGGCAAACAACTGGTGCATGCTTTCGGGATCGTCTCCCTCGACAAAACGAGGTGCGTAGCCGTGACCGTGGTAGAGTCCTTCCAATTCTTCATCGGGGGTGCGCGCTTCGACGGTGGGGCCTGAAATCTTGTAACCGTTCAAGTGCAGAATGGGCAGCACCGCGCCGTCGCGCTGCGGATTCAGAAATTTGACCCCCTTCCAGCTCCCCTCCAGCGGGCAGGTTTCGGCTTCGCCATCGCCAACCACGCAGGCCACAATCAAGTCAGGGTTATCGAAAGCCGCTCCAAAAGCGTGAAGCAGCGCGTAACCAAGCTCGCCACCTTCGTGCATGGAATTCGGGACGTGCGGTCCACAATGGCTGGGCACGCCACCCGGAGTAGAGAACTCGCGAAACAACATCCTCATGCCATTCGCGTCCTGCGTGACCTCGGGATGAACCTCGGAATAGGTGCCTTCCAGATACGAGTGCGCATTCAAGGAGGGCCCGCCATGTCCCGGCCCGGAGATGTAGATGACGTCGGCGCGATGATCAGTGATGAGGCGGTTCAGATGAACGTATATGAAATTCTGCCCCGCGGAAGTCCCCCAATGCCCGAGCAGCCGCGGCTTGATGTGCTGGGTCTTCAGAGGCTCTTTGAGCAGCGGGTTATTGGAAAGATAGATTTGGCCGACCGTCAGATAATTAGCCGCCTGCCAATAGCGATGCATGAGATCCAGCATCTCGGGCGCAAGCGGCCCCTTGGCTTTGGTCCTCCTGGCTGGAGAAGATTTTCTTCTTTCGATCACACTCGAAAGCGCCGGATCAAATTCAAATGTCGTGGTGGCCACGTCCGGCTCAAGCAGAGTCCGCAAGCTGGAAGTCTGCGTGTCAGGTGGTTCGGAGGCCCGCTCCTCACGGCTCCGGCTCATCTTCCTTGCCGCTTTCGATGCCATGACAATTCATCTCCTCGGCTGTTTAAGTCCCGACAAGCCTCGCGGTATGGCGGGCGATCATCAGTTCCTCGTTGGTTTTGATTACACGAACCTTCACTTGGCTAGCTTTTTCCGAGATCACGGGTGCGTGTTGGCGATTCAATTCTGGATCCAACTCTAGTCCCATGAATTCCAGTCCAGCGCAAATTCGCTCGCGGATTTCAGGTGCATGCTCGCCAATCCCCCCGGTAAAGACTGCCATGTCCAGACCTCCAAGCGCCGCCGCGTAAGCGCCAAGGTACTTCTTGGCCCGGAGGCAGAAAAGCTCCACGGCCAAAGCGGCCTTGGAATCCTGCCCTTCCCGCTCTAAAAGGTCTTGCATGTCTTCACTTGCGCCGGAAATCCCAAGTAATCCCGACTGTTTATTCAGCAAGTCATTGACTGCCTTGGCAGCCATCTTCTTTTCCTCGATCAGATAGAGAACCACGCCGGGATCGATGTCGCCGGAGCGTGTGCCCATCAACAAGCCGGCAGTTGGACTGAAGCCCATGGTGGTGTCCATACTCTTGCCTTGGCGAACCGCGACCATACTCGCGCCGTTGCCCAAATGCGCAATTACGACGCGCCCGCCGGCCAGCCGAGCATCCAGCCGGCACAGCTCCGACATCACGTATTCGTACGAGAGTCCATGAAACCCGTAGCGCTGGATGCCCTCTTCGTGGAAGCTCATGGGCAGGGGGCAAATCTGCGCGACGCGAGGCATCCCGCGATGGAACGCTGTATCGAAACATGCCACCTGAGGCAACGAAGGATGCTCGCGCCTTACCGCCTCAATGGCAGAGATCGCCTGCGGCAGATGGTCAGGATCGATTCGCACAAGTTCTCGCAAAGCGCAGATCAGTTTCTCGGTAACCAGTTGAGGCTCGCTATAACCAGAGCCGCCATGGACAACCCTGTGACCAACAGCATGGATTTTGTGATTCTCTTTCCGTAGCCACTTCAGGGCAGCGTTAAGCGCGGCCGCGTGATCCGGGAGATCCACCTGCCGGTCGAGCAGCACTTTGCCGGCGGCGTCGGTAGCTCGAATCCGCCCACCGGGAATGCCGATGCGCCGGGCTTCAATCGCAAGGATAACTTCTTCTTCTGCTCTGGCAATTTGGTACAGCGATACTTTTAGGCTGGATGAACCGCTATTGATCGCCAGAATTCGATGCTGGACATCGTTAACCATTGAGTTGTTTCGTACAGAAGGCTTAACGGATGCACTGGTTGAATAGCGGCGTTGCTGGACTCGCGAACCTCAACACCCGGTAAGATTTACGAATCTGTTAAGTTGGATTGCGTTGCTCACCCACTAAGTTGTATATCGGTGTGAATAACTGAATAATTCGATCAACACAGGCGCGATTTGCAACGCCGCCCAACGCATCTACTAAACCACGGTGACTTGATGTTTCGCTGCCAGCAGACCACGCTCCCGCGAATCAAACACCCGATAGGCGGCCAGCTTGATGCGATCGTTTACAAGGAACCAGGCCAGAGCATAGCCCCAAACGAAAAGCGCCCAACCCCATCCGATCGGGGCCATGAAAATTCCATAGACGGCAAGGAGGGTTGCGACCAACTGTGTCACGAGCACGGCGCCCACAAGAATCCCCGCAGGCCGAATCGACCAGAACGCGCGTCGGGTTCGCGTGACGAAGATGGTGAGATGGCCGGCGACCGACAGTTTGAGATACATGAACGACTGAATCAAGTCACGATTGAGGTGAAAGACTCGCTCCCCCAAATAAAAGAGGCCGAACGAGGCCACGACCCCGGCTAGGCCCAACACGGTGGCAACGCCCAATACCGTGGGCATATTCCAGGCCTCGGGATGATTGGCGTACTGCACCCGATCATAGGCGATGGAAAGAATCGCGCCGTCATTGAGAATCGCCAGCAAGACAATCATGGCCGCGGTGACGGGGTAGAAGTTGAATACCAGAATCGACAGGGTCATGAACAACAGCACCCGGACCGTCTCTGCGATGCGGTAGATCGCATAACTGTTCATGCGCTGGAACATCTTCCGGCTTTCTTTGACGGCATCGACGATCACAGACAGGCCTGGGTCCAACAGGGCGATATCGGCAGCGGCCCGAGCGGCAGCGGTGGCTCCGGAAACGGCGATCCCGGCATTCGCTTGTTTAAGAGCTGGAGCATCGTTCACTCCGTCGCCGGTCATACCTACGATGTGTTTTTCTTTCTGAAGCACATCGACAATGTGAAACTTGTGCTCCGGAAACACCTGCGCAAAGCCGTCAGCCTGCTCGATGAGATGAGCCAACTGGCCAGCCTGGTAGTGTTTGCTCTCCGAAAGAATGGAGGCATCGATTATGTTCTGTCCCAGCCCAAGCTGACGCGCCATCTCCTTGGCGATGGCGAGTTGGTCGCCAGTCACCATCTTCACCTTTATGCCCATCTGAGAAGCGGTGGCGATGGTGCTTTTCGAATCCACTCGCGGGGGATCGAACAGTGGCAGAACACCCAAAAAGCGCCACTGGTCCTTATCGTCAGTGCGGGCCACGCCCAAGGAGCGAAAACCCCGAGCCGCAAATTCATTGACTGCTTTCTCGACGGGCCCTCGCACATCCGCGACGTCCGCCGCCAACTCGAGAATCACCTGGGCCGCTCCCTTTGTGACCCGATATTGAGCTTTCTCCGGGCCACTGACGCTGGCTTCTGTGCGTTTGTGCACTGGATCAAAAGGTTGGAAATGCTCCACCTGATAGTTGGCAATAGCACGAGGATCTTTCAGACCGCCTAGAACTGCGAGGTCTATGGGATCCTCATCTTCAGCCCGCGACGCGAGTGCCGCGGCGAAAACCACTTCTTCGGCCTGAACGCCGCCGACGCAGAACGGTTCACCGAGGGTCAATTTGTTCTGCGTCAGAGTACCGGTCTTGTCCGAGCAGAGAACATCAATACCAGCCAACTCCTCCATCGAGGCCAGGTGCGTGACAATGGCCTTCCTCCGGGCCAGAGTTCGGGCGCCAACGGCCATAGTCACGGAAAGCACAGCAGGCATGGCGACAGGTACGGCGGCGACGGTCAGCACCAGCGCGAACTGCAGCGTCGTTAGCATTGGATCGCCGCGAAATAGAGCGACAGCGAGAATCAGAGTCACCAGACCGATGGCGATGACGATGAGGTAATCGCCGATTTTCAGCACGGCTCGCTGAAAATGGCTTATGGTGTGCGCTGTCTGCACCAGATGAGCCGTCTTGCCAAAATATGTGTTCAGCGCCGTGGCATAGACGATGGCATCGATTTCCCCCTGCTTGAGAACCGAGCCGGAGTACACCGCGTCGCCCGAATGGCGTGTGACTGGCAAGGATTCCCCGGTGAGAGCGGATTGATCCACCTGTACCGGATCGCCCGCTAACAGCCGAGCATCGGCAGGAATGATGTCGCCGATGCGAATGCGCATCAAGTCTCCCGGCACCAACTCCCGCGCCGGAACCGTCGTCCACGTTCCATCCCGCTTCGCTCGCGCTTGCAACGCGAGAGTCGCCTTGAGCGCGGCGATAGCATTGCCCGCTTGAAACTCTTCCCAGAAACCGACTCCGGCATTCAGCAGAAGCAGCGCCAGAATGATTCCAAAGTCCTCCCAATGGCGGACCACAGCCGAAAGAACGGCTGCCACTTCGATCATCCACGGGATTGGACCCCAAAAATACGACAGGAACTTCAGGACAGAATTGACTTTCTCTTCGGGCAGTTCGTTGAAGCCATATTTCGCGAGCCGTTCTTTTGCGTCGGCCTGGCTAAGACCTTCGCCGGAAAAATCCAGGCGCGACTTTACCAATTCGAGTGGCGCAGTGCCCAAATCGGCGGTGCGGCGCTGGGAAACTGGAACTTGATGAGGGTTGGCCATGAAGTAAGCCTCCTCGGAAATCAAAATCTCTTTGCCCGAACCTGACGGCAAAAACTTGCTTTGTCCAATATACCGCACTGACGCAGGTCACTACGTCCCAAACAAGAAGGTCGTTTTAAGAACCTTTCGGCGCCACCGGCGGGCCGGCCTTGCCCTTCGGAGGTTCCAAGTCAGCAATGTGTTCGGCGATGCGGCTTCGTGCTTCGCTTGAGCCAATCATAAGAACGCGATCATTCTCCTGCAACACCGTGTCTCGCTTGGGCAGGACTACCTCACCACCTCTTAGAATGGCGATAATCTCAAGAGCGCTCCCGCAGGCCGCTTCATAGCAGGCCTGGACGGTCTTCCCGATGAGGGCGCTCTCAGGCCGCAGAACACCTACATTCAATTTCTTTCGGCCGGGCATTTGCACCGGTATTCCGGAATCCAGGAGAGCCACCAAATCCAAGTGACCAACCTTGGCAGCCCGCGGAATCTGAGCGGTGCCGAGAAGCCTTAGCGCGAGTTGCACATTCTCGACGTAACGCGAAGGAGATTGAGCCCGCCCGAGGACCTGTGCCTCATACAGGCTGTTGTATTTCAGCCGCGCGGAAAGCTGTGTCTGGATTACATAACTCAGCAGGACCGCAAACGCCGCCGGAGGGAGCAACTGATAACCACCGGTCATCTCTGTGACCATCATCAGGGAAGCAATCGGCACCCGCGCCGCGGCGCCAAAGGTGGCCGTCATTCCCACCACGACAAACATCGCCGACGGCAGGTGAAAGAGCGAGGAGAGAAATCCGCCTAACATAGCGCCCACAAAGAGGGTTGGCGCGAAAACGCCGCCGGAACCGCCCGACGAAACCGTAAACGCAAACGCAATGATCTTGAGGAAAATGAGAATGAACAGCAGCTTGAGCGCGAGCCGGCCATCAATCGCTTCTTGTATCCAACCGTATCCTCCGCCCAGGACGTGCGGAAATTTCATTGCGATCAAGCCGACTCCCAAACCGCCGATGGCCGGGTTCAGCACCGGCGGCAGAGGAAGAGCACGAAAAGCGTCGCGCAGGCGATAGAACACAACCGGCAAGACGGTTGCAATGACGCCGCCCGCAAGTCCGAGTACCCCGAACCAGGCGTAGTCCAGCGCACGCAGGTTGCTCGCGGCAGGCGGAAAATAGAACAAAGGCTGCCAGCCCACGAAGAACCCGTTCACCGCATAGGCAACAATGGAGGCGAGCATGGTATGCAGAAGCGCTCCAGCCTCGAATTCCATACTGCCATAGAGCACTTCGATGGCGAAAAAAGCCGCACCGATGGGAGAGCGAAAAATAGCGGAGAGCCCGGCCGCCATGCCCGCCAGTACGAGAACCTGACGCTGTTCGTCGGAGCGATGAGCCACGGTGGCATAAATCGAGCCGACCCCCGCGCCGATCAGCGCCGTCGGCCCTTCACGGCCCGCGGAGCCGCCCGAGCCGATGGTGATCGCCGAAGCGACTAGCTTTAACGGCGCGACCCGCGCGCGAATAAAACCGCCGGCACGGTGGAAAGCCTTCACCACCGTGTCGGTGCCGTGACCCTCCGCCTCGGGCGCAAAGTTGTAGACCAGAAGTCCGGAGAGGAATCCACCCAAAGTGGTTGCCACCGGGATCAGCCAAAGGCCGTGGGGTCCGATGACTTGCCGAAGGACGCCACCCTCTTCCGGCAATCCCGGAGCGTGGTAGCCGGCAAGCCAAACCAAAAACAAATGTGCGCAGATGCGCAGTGCCCATGTAAAGAGCTGGGCGGCCAGAGCCCCAACAATGCCCAGAACCACAACCTCGGCAAGCAGCCGCGGCTCGCTTTCCTTGATCACGCGAGCCTCCCGACCGTTGGGTTTTGGCAAGGGCTGCGCGGATGGAACACAGGTTTCGTCCTCGGGGATTTCGCCGGAGTGTAACATAAAGAGAGTCGGCTCACTGTGACTGGAATCGTCTTCAAGCGCATCCTTTTCGCCACCGATTTCTCACCCGCCTCTACCGAGGCGCTGCCCTACGCCGTAGCCATCGCCCGACAGTTTGGCGCGACTCTGTATCTGGCGCACGTGATTCCTCCCGACGCGTACGACTTGATCCCCGCAAATGAACGCGACGCCGCTCTGGAAAACATGCAGGCTCACGTCGAAGAGCAGATGATCGGTTTACGATCAAAATTGCTCCTCAAGGAAGTTACGCACGAGGCGCTCATTGATCACGGTGCTGTTTGGCCGATGCTGGCGGCAATGGCGGAAAAATATGAAGTCGACTTAATTGTGATTGGCGTTCACGGCCGGCGCGGCGTCGAAAAATTGCTGATGGGATCGATTGCGGAGGAGATTCTAAGATGTGCGCCGCGCCCGATATTGATGATAGGACCCGAGGCCGCAGCCGCTCCCCAGATGGAGGCAGGATTTCGGCGGATTCTTTATGCGACAGACTTCTCCCCACAGTCGGAACCAGCCATGCATTACGGGTGCTCCTTAGCTGAGCGATACGGTGCATCGCTCTTTTTCTTGCACGTTGCCGAAGATGTCTGGAAGGAACCTCTCTCCACCAGAATGCAGGCCGCCGACTTTTTCCGCATGCGGCTGCTCGAAAAGCAGTGGGTATTGGGAGAAGGAATCGCCCCCGAGTTCCGTGTTGTATTCGGCCCGCGCGCCGAATGCATTCTGGAAACCGCCCGTCAGCTACAGATCGAATTGATCGTGCTGGGCGTGCGCGGCACTCGTTACCCGCGAGTAGCCGCTCACTTACCCGGGCCGACAGCCTACGACGTGGTTTCTCATGCGCGCTGTCCCGTGTTGGTCATCCGGGGACAGCAACTCGAGAAGTGAGACCCGCCATCAGGAACGGGTCGCCGTCGGAAGCACAACTCGGTAAATCCGTAAGCCTACCGAGAAATGGCTCATTAAACTTCTGTGAAAGACCGGCACAATCAGCCAACCTTTTGACCGGCGACTTGATCCAATAGTCCAGGCCCCCGGAATCGGACAACCTCAGCATAGGGGCAGTGGATTGATCATTTTTCGCCAGTGTAGTTACGAATTCGTCATCTTAGCGATCATCTGTTCTGCCGCTATTCTTTTGTTTCCGGCTGCACGCGGTCCGTACTCGGCTGTCCACGGGCCGGTGACCGCTCTGCAATCGATTCAATCACGGCTCAAGATATTTCTGCAGATGACGCTCGCGGCCTTGCATATTCTGGGCTGTCGATTCGTAGTCCGTCTCTCCAGGCTGTGGCTCCTTCAGGGTAGCGTTTTATCGTCTCGCTTATCCCCTCCCGGGTACGTCTTCGTCCTTCGCTTGTGATGCCGCAAGGCATTCTGACGCAACTTCTCGGCGTGAATCGCCCGCGAACCGCCCATTGATGCGTTTCTAAGCTATTGACAGCATCGATGTTTCCTTTGCGTTTGAAATGCGAAGTCCACTTTTAGGAGGACAAGATATGGCAAACAAGTTCAGAACATGTCCCTTCGTCTTAGCGCTGGCAGGCGTATTCGTGCTGGCTGGTTGCAACAAGAAGGTGGCAAAAGCCGCTACCCCACCTCCGCCGCCACCGGCAGCCCCGACCGCAAGTCTGGGCGCCGCCCCGAATGTAATCCGGCAGGGTCAATCGACAACCTTAACCTGGCAGACCACGAACGCGAACGATATCACCATTCAAAGGCTGGGGACTGTGGCAGCGTCGGGCTCGCGTAGTGTTACGCCCGGCACGTCAACGACGTACAACTTGGCGGCCAAGGGGCCGGGTGGAACGCAAGACGCCAGCGCCCGGGTAACCGTGAGTCCCCTGCCGGTTGCGAAAGTTGTGACCCCGCAGCCGAGCGAAGAGGACCTATTTGGAAGCAAGGTGCAAGATGTCTTCTTCAACTTCGATAAGTACAACATTCGCACTGACGAAGTGCCTGTGACCGACAACGACAGCAAGTTTCTCGAACAGCATCCGGATCGTCAAGATTCTGGTTGAAGGACATTGTGACGATCGCGGTTCGGAGGAGTACAACCTCGCGCTGGGGGCCAGCCGCGCCAATTCTCTTAAGAGTTCGTTGCAGGCACAAGGCGTAAGCGCGAATCAAATCACAACCATCTCCTATGGCAAGGAGAAGCCGTTCTGTACCACGGACGACGAGCAATGCTGGCAGGAGAACCGGCGGGATCACATTGTGCTGAATCGGTGAAGAGCCAGCTTCAAGGGCCAGGCAGGACCGGCCCGAGCTACGATGATGATCCACAAAAAGCAAACCTAACAAAGGAGTGAAATGTATGTTTCATAAACTGATCGCAATAGCGGGCGGCATGTTGCTTGCCGCCACGATCTTCATGCCCCTAGGCTGGGCCAACGAATGGAATAAAAGCACGGTTATGACTTTCAACGAACCCGTGGAGGTACCCGGCAGGGTGCTGTCGGCGGGGACTTACGTCTTCAAGCTGGCAGACTCGCAATCCGATCGCGACATTGTTCAGATTTTCGACCGAGACCAGAACAAGATATTCGCGACGATTCTGGCGATACCCGATTACCGGACGAACACGACCGGCAAAACGATCGTCAGGTTCGAAGAAAGGCCGCACGACTCTCCGCAAGCAATCGAAGCCTGGTTCTATCCGGGAGACAAATATGGCATGGAGTTTGTCTACCCGAAAACCAGAGCTATGGAACTCGCGAAAGCGAATAACCGGCCAGTGCTCTCCCATCAGGCTTCTGCAGAGGCGAAATCGGCGGAACTGAAAGCCACGGCGGTTAAGGGAGTCAATCCCGCCGGGAATGAGGTCGAGATGGCCACGGTAGTCAAGCCCCCGGCGGCGAAGTCCCCGGCGAACAAGCCAACAGAGATGGCTGCAGCCAAGATGCCGCACACGGCCAGTAATCTGCCGCTTTTGCTGATGCTGGGCCTTTTGTCTCTCGGGACCGCATTTGTGTTGCCCCGGGTTGCGCGGCTTCGCAAGTAGCGTCCTTTCTACCCACCGGCAAGGAGAAGGAGTCGACATGACGATTAGGAAAGGAAGAATCATCCACCCTTCTCCCCTGCCGCGTTCTCGGCCACCACGCTGGCTTCGCCCGGCGCAAGCCATATTGCTCGCTGGAGGACTAGCCATATTGGGCTGCTTAGGCATCATCGTCGCGCACGCATATTTCTATCAGCAATACGAAGGGCGGAGGTTCGACCGTGCGCTGCAGCGTGCGAGGTTGGCGCCGGCTCGATCTCGACCTCCATCCCCGCACATGGCGCCAGCGGTTCACCCTTCGCGTCACCATCCAAACATACGGCCGTTCACCGACGAAAGTCCGATCGCGCGCCTGCAAATCCCGAACGTGGGTCTCAACACTCTGGTGCTGGAGGGAGATAGCGACCGTGTGCTTCGACTCGGAGCCGGCCACATCCCGGGTACTGCGCGACCCGGAGAAGCGGGCAATATCGGCATTGCAGGACACCGGGACACTGTCTTTCGTCCCCTCCGCAAGATCGAGAAAAACGATTTAATCACGCTCAAGACGGTTTACGGCACCTACGACTATCGAGTCGAGGCTGTTGAAGTCGTCGATCCCGCTCAGGTTGCGGTTCTGAAGCCCACGAGCAGCGACACATTGACGTTGGTCACATGTTATCCCTTCTATTTTATCGGCGCAGCGCCAGAAAGATTCATAGTGCGCGCGCGCCGCGTATCTACCGGAAGCCCAGGGTTGGAGAGCTTCAACACTTTGTCGAGCGCCACCCATGGTGAGAGCGGACACAGTAACATTCACTTATGTCTTAGTATTAGTTAGGAGGCGGAAGCGATGAAACTCAGCGAAAAGCAATTGGGGCTTGCCTGTGCGATTCTTTGGGGCGGAGTCATGCTATTCATGGGTCTGGCCAATGCAGCGTGGAGTGGATACGGCCAGGCCTTCTTGAACGTTATTGCGTCGGTCTACCCCGGCTATCACGGTGGCAGCCTCCTGCAAGTGGCGCTTGGCACCGTCTATGGAATCGTAGATGGCCTCATGGGCGGCTTTGTTTTGGCGTGGCTGTACAATCGCTTTGCCCAAGCCTGAGTCTCCCCACAGGCGCAGTTAACGTTCACAATTTCAGGACAAACCTGATCCTAGCGCCTACCAGTGTGCGTTGCCGTGTGCGGCAACCGTCCGTGGTTTACGCAGCGAAGTTTGGCATACAATATTCTGTCGGCTCTTGATTTCGCCCGCTTGGTAGACTTGCCTTCCATGGACTTTGCGTGCGCCTTTTCTCTACCACCGCTTTCTTGATCCTTGTCGCCGCCAGCCTCGCACTGGCTCAAATCGACTCCGCCTCCCCCAGCCAGAATACGGTTGCACCCCATAACGAAAAGCCCAATGCGTCCCTGCCCGACGAGGGTCTCACCATCAAAGTGCACGCCAATCTGGTGCAGCTTCGTGTAGTAGTGCGTGATCGCGACGGCAGGGCAGTGGAGAACCTGGGAAAAGAAGACTTTCAAATCTACGATGCGGGCAAGTTGCAGACGGTGACCGCTTTCGCAGTCGAGACTCCCGAGTCGCGGCGCAAGAAAGGGGCAACCGCAGCCGGAACAGAAGACCGCAAAGCCGTCTCATCCGGGCCCATAGCGGCGGCCGTGCCCGATCGTTTCGTGGCGATCGTCTTCGATGACACGCATTTCTCGCTGCAGGACACGCTGCGGGTCAAGGCCGCGGCACAGCTCTTTCTACAAGGGCTGGCGCAGCGGGATCGCGCCGGAATCTATTCGACCTCAGGACAGCTAACCCAGGAGTTCACCGCCGACTCCGCCGCGCTGCAGCACGCTGTCTCCCGCGTATCGCCGCGACCCTTGGCTTTTACCAATGACCGAGATTGCCCAAATGTGACTTACAGCCTCGCAGACCGGATTGAGAACCATCACGAAACCGAAGCGCTGGACGCGGTGATTCAGGAAACGTTGATCTGCGCCTTCGCAGGCGACCGTCGCAACATGCCTTACGCCCAAACCATGGCAGAGTCGGCAATCCATCAGGCGCTGCGTGCCGGAGATGCCGAAACCGGATTTGCCTTTCGCCACCTCGAAGATGCGGTGCGCCGCCTGGAAGCCATGCCCGGCGAACGCGTCCTGCTACTGGTTTCTCCGGGATTCCTTTTCAGCCGGCGAGTGCTGGACGAAACCAAAATGGCCGAGGAGGCCAATCGGGCGAACATTGTCATCAACGCACTGGACGTGCGTGGACTTTATGTGCCGAGCGGCGCCGAGAATATTTCGAAGCGGGTCGCCGACATCATGGAAACCGGTGACATTAAATCCTCGGATCGTCTGGAAACTCAGCTGCGGCAGTCCGAAGTATTGGCAGATCTTGCCGGCGCCACTGGCGGAACATTTTTCCATAATTCCAATGACTTGGCGGGCGGGCTGAAGATGGCGGGCTCGCCCGAGATTTGCTACGTATTGGGCTTTGCGCCGCGCGACCTCAAGCCGGACGGGCATTACCACTCCATCGAGGTGAAACTCAGCGGAAAACAGAAATATTCCGTTCAAGCGCGCCATGGTTATTATGCGCCGCGGAAGTTGAGCCCGAAGGAGCAAGAAGACCAGGATATTGGGGACGATCTGTATTCGCGGGAGGAGTCGGGAAACTTGTTCGTGGATGTCAAGGCTCAGTCTCTGGCGCACGGCAAAGAACAAGTTCGGCTGATGTTGATATCCCAGGTCGCCGTTAAGAACATTCACTTTCGGAGAGTGGATGGCAAGAACTCCGATGTGTTGCGAATGGTCACGGCGATTTTCGATGACAATGGCAACTTCGTGACCGGTGGAGAGAAAGTGCTGACCATGGACCTCGACGACGACGCCTACGAGAGATTAAGCCGGACGGGCTTGCCCGTGAACCTGAGCTTCGATTTGAAGCCGGGGAGATATCTGGTGCGGCAGTTGCTCCGGGATGCCGACGACGGACGGATTGCGGCCAGAAACCGGGCAGTTGAGATCACGAACTAATAAAAGTCGCCGACCGGGCGATAAGAGCAATGTGTGGGAGAAGGACTCCCCAACACCTTGCACCATTCCCGGTGCACTCACATCGGGCTTATAATTGTGCGTTCCGTGAGTACGTAGTGTTGTGATGTCACCCGTGATCCCAAATCGCTCGATCGAAGAACCCTCCCGGCGAAAGCGGGTGATCTATCTGACGGCCTCTGGAGTCCTGCTTCTACTGGCCGTCATCGTATCGCAGACGTCGTTCGATCTGAACTTTCTGCGGCCTGACAGCAATCAACAGATTTTCTTTTTCGCCACGCTCTCCGCCGTCATCTTTCTGCTCTTCGTGGCGCTCACCTATGTGCTAGCGCGGAATCTGCTCAAGCTGTTTGCCGAGCGCAGATTGGGAGTGCTGGGGTCGAAGTTTCGCACCCGCCTGGTGGTCGTAAGCCTGCTGCTCTCCTTTCTTCCTGTAATCGTGATGTTCTGGTTCGCTTATGGATTGATGAACCGGTCGATCGACAAATGGTTTTCCAGTCCCGTGGAAGAGGTGCGGCGGGACACGGCGGCCATGGCCTCGATGCTCGCGGATTACGCCGCGCAGAACGCGCAGTCCGAGGCGAAAGCGCTGGCCAGTTCGCCGGAGACGCAATATGCCTTTGAGGGGCACAGCTTCTCCTCGGTGGTAACCGTGTTCCGGCGGCACGAGGCTAGCTTGCAAGGCGGATTTGCCCTGGCTATCGCCAATGGCTATGCCGAGGCCAGTTTCGGAGCGCCTGCGCCCTGGCCCTTGTTGGAGAAATCACTTCTGCAACAGCGGCCATCGGGAAAATTCCCCACCCGATTTACGTGGGACGAAAGCGGAGAGAAAACCGACTACATTCTGGGAAATGCGCCAGTCGGCGAGCATGGGATGATTTTGGTCGGCGTGCCTCTGCCCAAGAAATTCGCCGAGACGCAGAGGCAGATTGAGGCCAGCCAGAAACGTTATTTCGAGCTGGCCGCGAACCGCAGGCTGGTGCGCCGCACATACATGGGCCTGCTGCTGCTGCTTACTGTGCTGGTGCTGTTCGCCACCACCTGGCTCGCGCTGTTCCTCTCCAAGCTGGTGACGCGTCCGGTGGCCGCGTTGGCGGAAGCGACTCAGGAAATCTCCCGCGGCCGTCTGGATCACCGCGTAGAAGTCCATGCTGCCGACGAAATCGGCGACCTGGTGCGGTCGTTCAATCGCATGGCGGAGGAATTGGAATCCAGCCGCCGCCAGATTGAGGCTTCCAGCCGCGAACTGAGCGCCGCCAATGTCACCCTCGAGCAGCGCCGCCGCCATATTGAAACCATCCTGGAAAGCATCCCCACCGGAGTCCTTTCGCTCGATGCCAGCCGCCACATCACGCACGCCAACCATGCGCTGTTTCGGCTATTTCGCCCTAAAGGCGGAGAGTCCGGCGCTCCCGGCTTGCTCATTGGCGCCTCGTTGCCGGAAATCTTCCCTCCGGAAGTGCTGGAGGATTTGGAACCTCAACTGCGCCGCGCCGATCGCATGGGCACTACCACGACGCAAATGGAAACCGACTTGCCTTGGGGGAAACTCAATGTCGCGGTCACGGTGGCTACGCTCGAACATCAGGGACAGGGGTTAGGCTACGTTCTCGTGTTCGAAGATTTATCCGATCTGCTCAAGGCGCAGAAGCAGACGGCTTGGCGCGAGGTGGCGAGGCGGGTGGCGCACGAAATCAAGAATCCTCTGACTCCCATCGCGCTTTCCGCGGAACGCATCCGCCGTCATCTGGATCGCGGCGCTACTCCCGATACGGCCTCGGTAGAAGTCTTGCGGAGTTGCGCCGACACGATTGCCGGAGCAGTGGAAACGGTACGCACGCTGGTGGATGAGTTCTCCACTCTGGCGCGTTTCCCCGCCGCCCAGCCTCAACCCGCCAACATCAACTCGATCGTCGAGAATGCGCTGGCAATGTTCAACGGACGCCTGGACAATACTCAGGTGCGAACTCTGCTGGCGCCAGACCTTCCACACGTGATGGCCGATCCCGAAGCCATCAAGCGCGCGCTGGCCAATCTGGTGGACAACGCCGCCGAGGCCATGCAGGATTCCATGCTCCGCGAGATTCGCATCAGCACCTCGCTGGTCGCCAGCCGCGACGCCGTCGAGATCAGCGTTGCCGATACCGGGCACGGAGTTACACAGGAGTTGAAGGAACGTCTTTTCCTGCCGTATTTTTCCACCAAGAAGCGCGGCACCGGCCTGGGCTTGGCCATCGTGAGCCGTATCGTTGAAGATCATCACGGGTCAATCCGGGTGGAGGAAAACAAGCCCGTGGGCACGCGCTTCGTGGTGGAGTTGCCTCTGGCCCCAGAAACCGTCGACGCACTTCCTGCCAGACAGCATGCATAACATTCTCATCGTGGACGACCAAGCCAGCATCCGGCAGTCGCTCAAAGGCGTACTGGAGGACGAAGGCTACAAAGCCGTAGCCGCCGATGGCGGCGAAGCTTGCCTGGAGATGCTACACAAACGCGACTTCGACGTGGTGTTGCTCGATGTGTGGCTGCCGGGAATGGATGGTTTGGAGACGCTGCAGAAGATCCGCGAAATTGAGGGCGCTCCCGAGGTCATCATGATCTCGGGACATGGCACCATCGAAACCGCGGTGCGCGCCACTAAACTCGGGGCTTACGATTTTCTCGAAAAGCCGTTATCGCTCGACAAGACACTCATCCTCATCAAGAACGCGATCGATGCCAAGCGATTGCGGGAAGAAAACCGCGATCTAAAGAAACAGCTGACGCCACGCAGCGTCATTGAAGGCCAAAGCATTCCCATGAAGGCCTTGCGCCAGCAGATCCAGCTCATGGCCCCGACCAACGGCCGGGTGCTTATTTACGGCGAGTCAGGCACGGGAAAGGAGCTGGTGGCCCATGCCATCCATGCGCAGAGTCTGCGCAAAGACGAGATGTTTGTCGAGGTAAACTGCGCTGCGATCCCCGAGGACCTGATCGAGAGCGAGTTGTTTGGGCATCGCAAGGGAACATTCTCCTCCGCCGCAAACGACAAAGAAGGCAAATTTCAGAAGGCTCATGGCGGCACATTGTTTCTGGACGAAGTGGGCGACATGAGCCTCAAGACCCAGGCCAAAGTTCTGCGCACGCTCGATGAACAGCGGTTTGCGCCGGTGGGTAGCGACGAACTTATCACCGTGGACGCGCGTGTGATCGCTTCCACTAACAAAGACCTGGAGGAGGAAATCTCGCGCGGCAATTTTCGTGAGGACTTGTTCTACCGGCTCAATGTAATTCCCTTTTATGTGCCTCCGCTTGCGCGAGCGCAAAGAGGATATTCCTCAACTGGCGCGCCACTTTTTGAAGGAGTTTTCCGCCGCCTACGGCCGCCGGCCGCGTGAAATCACCGACGACGCCATTGAGACGCTGATGCGCTACTCCTGGCCCGGGAAATGTGCGGGAGTTACGCAACGTGATCGAGCGCATCGTGATCATGAACCCGACCATCAGCCGCTTTGATCGCAAGCATCTGCCGGCGCTGGTGCATCGTGACGGCAGCCGCCGCGCCGTCGGCACCGAGTTTTCCACTTTGCATCAGGCTCGCGACGCCTACGAACGCGACTACATCCTGAAAAAACTCGACGAGAACCACGGCAATGTGAGCCGCACCGCCGAAGTGCTGGGGCTGGAGCGCAGCCATCTTTATCGCAAGATGAAGACACTTGGGATTGCGGTGAAGGAGTAGGAAGAGTTGCAATAGGCAAGATCGCCGCTTGACGGAATATGGTGATATCACTATACTGAAGTGGCGTCCCAAAATGCTCGAGCCGTCTTTGAAGCCCGTGGTCTGGGGTGGATCGAGTCTCAGGGATTTGCGCGCGTTCCCTGCTCCCGTCCAGGATCACATCGGCTATGCGCTTTACGTAGCACAGCGTGGCGGCAAGCATCGTGACACGAAGGCGCTGACCGGCTTTGGCGGGGCGGGCGTGGTCGAAATATTCAAGGACTTTCGCGGTGATACTTTTCGCGCCGTGTACACCTTGCGGCATGCGGGCGCGGTGTATGTTCTTCATGCCTTTCAAAAGAAATCGAAGAGCGGACGCGAGACGCCACGCCGCGACATCGAAAGGCTGAAACAGCGGCTGCGCGAGGCATTAAAGATCGCAGGGGAAATGAAGTCATGACCAAGAAGAAGGGACACAAACCCGGAAGCCGCAATGTGTTCAAAGATATCGGGTTGCCGAACGCGGAAGAACATTTGGTTAAGGCGCAGCTTGTGTTCAAGATCGACGCGATTATGAAAGATCGTGGCCTGAAACAGGTCGAGGCTGCGGAACTGTTTGGGGTCCGTCAGCCGGATGTATCCAAGATGCTACGTGGTGAATTTCGGCAGTTTTCGGTCGAGCGCCTTCTGCGCTTCCTCGTGGCACTCGATCAGGATGTGGAGATTGTCGTGAGACCGCACCAAGATAGAAACAACGCTCCAGCCCTTCAAGTCTTCTGAACCAGCGAGGGCGCGATCCCTCGGGTGCGGACCCAATTTCAAGTCAGTATCCCTGTTGTTTGTCCACCAACGCCAGCAATGGCTCATGCTTGAGATAACGCCGCAGGTTTTCTGCAAGCAGCGCGTATTGCCGCTCCCACTGTCTTTCCGTGAGGCCAGCAGTGTGCGGCGTGATAAGCACGTTCTCCATGTCCCACAGAGGAGAGTCGGAAGGAAGCGGCTCTTCCAGGAAAACGTCCAGTCCTGCACCCGCAATTTTCTTCTCCCGGAGACTTTGAACCAGCGCCGCCTCATCCAGCAACGCGCCGCGGCCCACGTTGATGAGGCAAGCATGAGGCTTCATCTTGGCCAGGCGTTGGGCGTCGATCATGTTTCGTGTGGCCGGCGTGAGCGGCGCTACCAATGCCACGTAGTCAGACTGCCCCAGCAAGGTGTCGAGTTCGGCCGGAGAGAAAACCTGCTGGACGCCTTCGGGACTTCCCTTCTCCGGATTCTCGCGCACGGCAATTACGCGCATCCCCAGAGCTGAGGCATGGCGGGCGGCTGTGCGCCCAATAGTACCGAGGCCCACCAAGCCGAGCGTGGCGCCAGAGACTTCGCGCGGATGCGGCAGATTCTGCCAGATCTCCTGCTGACCCCAAAAGCGTTTTTGCTGGAAACGCGCGGCTTGCGGCAATTTCTTGGCCAAGGCGAGAACGAGCGCAATCACATGCTCGGCGACCACTGGGCCGTGAACGTCCCGCCCGTTGGTGACGATTACATCACTTGCCACGAGTTCCGGACTAAGAAGTTCATGGACGGCGGCAGCCGGAGAATGAATCCAACGCAGCTCCCGCGCCGCCTGAATCTGCTCTGGGCGAAGTGACCAGGCAACGACCACTTCTGCATAACGGATTTCTTCCGAAACTCGATCGTAGTTCGACAAGTTCACGATTTCGAGTTGAGGGAATTCTTGGCCCAGGCGCTCAACGAACCACGCCGGCGTCTGCCAAAGTTCGAAGCGGTGCTGGAGGACGATCAGAAGCTTCATGGAAAAAAGCGTGAACCACAGGGAACACAGGGGAGCACAGCACCCCCCTGTGCTCCCCTGTGTTCCCCGTGGTTATTCGTTAGCCACTCTAGCCCGCAGATCCTGCCCCGTCATTTCCTTGGGCTCATCCAGACCCATCATGCCAAGCACGGTGGGCGAAATGTCGCGCAAGGACCCTCCGGGCTTCAATGTGAACTGCTTGCTGTCCCCCGAAACCACGATGAACGGCACGGAATTCGTAGTATGCGCCGTGTGTGGCCCGCCGGTCACAGGATCAATCATCATCTCAGCATTGCCATGGTCGGCGGTAATCAGCATGGCGCCGCCTTTGGCACGTACCGCTAGCTCGATCCGTCCAAGACAAGCATCTACGGTTTCCACAGCTTTGACGGTGGGCTCGATTTTGCCGGAGTGCCCGACCATGTCGGCATTGGCGAAATTCACGATGATTACGTCGAAGTCGCCGTCTTCAGTCGCTTTGATAACAGCATCCGCGATGCCGGCTGCGCTCATTTCCGGCTTTAGGTCGTAGGTTGCTACTTTCGGCGACTGCACCAGCACACGTTCTTCGCCCGGGAAGGGCTGCTCCACACCGCCATTGAAGAAATATGTCACGTGGGCGTACTTCTCGGTTTCCGCCACGCGCAGATTGCGCAGATTCATCTGGCCCATCACATTGGCCAGGATGTTGTTCATCGACTCTGGAGGAATCACAACAGGAAGTGAGAATTTCTTATCGTACTGGGTCATGCAAACGTAGTGCAGATTCTTGGGCAAGCGGTCTCGTGGAATTGTGGCGTCGAGTTCTTCGGCTTTCGGAAGATCGCGGCCAGCTTGTTGATTCAGGCCGCTGTTGCGTGCCAGAGCGCGCGTGATCTGGCGCACCCGGTCGGCGCGAAAGTTGAAGCAGATGCAGGAATCATCATCGCGAATGGTGGCTACGGGCTTGTCGTCTTTGTCAGTACACACAAACGGCACGACGAATTCGTCGGTCACGCCTTTGTTGTAGGACTCTTTCACGCCCTTCACGGCATCGGCGTACTTGCCGCCTTCACCTTCGCCGTTCACCATGGCGTTGAAGGCTTTGGCGATGCGCTCCCAGCGGCAGTCGCGGTCCATCGCATAATAGCGGCCGTTGACGCTGGCGATCTTGCCGGAGTTGTACTCGCGCATCTGCTGCTGAAGTTGCTCCAGATATCCGGCGCCGTTCGTGGGCAGCGTGTCGCGGCCGTCCATGAAAGCGTGTACAAAGACGCGGCTCACGTCGTTCTGTTTGGCCATTTTGAGCAGCGCGTGCAGGTGAGTCTGGTAAGAATGGACGCCTCCGTCGGAGACCAGACCGAAGAGATGCAACTGCCGGCTGCCGGATTGCGCATTCTTCATCGCCGCCAGCAGAACCGGATGCGAGAAGAATTCGCCGTTCTGAATCATCAGCTCGATGCGCGTGCTATCCATGTGAACGATGCGGCCGGCTCCGATATTGAGGTGGCCGACTTCGCTGTTGCCCATCTGCCCATCCGGCAAGCCGACGAATTTACCGCTGGTGTGAATGAGGGTGTTGGGATATTCCCGCAGCAAACGGTCATAGGTGGGCTTGCGCGCCAACGCGATCGCGTTGGCCTTGGTTTCGGCGCGGTACCCCCAGCCGTCGAGGATGATGAGGACGAGTGGTTTAGGACGGGTCATTTAGCTCCTGGCTCTCGGCGTTAGCCCTGAATCCTCCGAAACTCACCACAGAGGCACAGAGACACAGAGAAAAGCTGGGAAGAAAGAATCTATAGGAGGGCAGGCGGGTTTTCAAATCGCGGGCGAAGACGAAGGACGTATTTCACAGATTTGCGGTCAAAATGGCACGCCAGCGCATCACTTGCCATAGCCTCCAACTGATCCAGAGTGTCGGCTTGCGTGAAAATCGGATAGCCCAAGGCGCGAGCTTCGTATCCGCCCTCGGGGGATTCCTGAACTGAAAAGATAACTTCGGTCTCGCTCATGCGCCCCGATCATACCGCGAGCCCTTTGTCCGCGGGCATGAGCCGCTTTGTAAAATGACTAATATTAGGCCGAGCCCGATTTGCTCGTGGCTTATACTGTCGCCGGAGAAATTTATGCCGATTAACGAACTTCTGCTGGTCGAATTCGATGAAGAAATGAAGAAAACGCGTACTGCCCTTTCGCGCGTCCCTGCCGCCAAAAAAGACTTTACGCCGCATCCCAAGTCGGCGCCGCTCGGCAAGCTGGCGCCGCACATTGCTCAGCTAGCGGGCTTTGGCCTGACTGTGCTTACCATGCCCGAGCTGAATTTCGCCACCAGCAGTTACAAGCCGCTGCCGTTTGAATCAACCGCGCAACTGCTGCAGGTTCTGGACGAAGGCGCCGGCAAAGTGCGCGAAGCGTTGCAGAACACACCCGACGACGCCTGGAGACAAAGCTGGAAGCTCAGCGCCGGCGACAAAACCATTTTTGAAGGCTCGCGCTTTCTCGCTTACCGGCAGATGTTCATCAATCACCTGGTGCATCACCGCGCCCAGCTTGGCGTCTATCTGCGCCTGAACGAAGAACCGGTGCCGGCAACTTATGGACCCTCGGCCGACGACCGCATGGGGTTCTGAGTCTATTCGTAGAACGAGTCTTCGATCTCCTTGGGCAAAGGGTCGTTGAAGTCGTCGGAGACAACAAATTCGCCTTTCGCAGAGCCCAATATGCGGAACCCGATGGGCACTAGCCTCGCGACTGGTTTGCCATCTTTGGTAATGATGACTTCCTCGCCCGAGGCTACGCGCTTAAGCAGCCGCGTTAAGGAAGTCCGAGCCTTCTTCGCGTCGATTTCCATGAGAATGTTATCGGCCGATTTCGATGTTAGCCACAGGGTTGTCCTGATGTATACGCGAGAAACCCCAACTAGCCCTTGAAATTCAGCGCCTTCAGCCCCAAGAACCTCGCCCCGCCTCCCAGCTCTTCCTCAATCCGCAGCAACTGGTTGTACTTGGAAATGCGATCCGTGCGCGAGGCCGATCCAGTCTTAATCTGCCCTGCTCCCGTCGCGACGGCCAAATCCGCAATGAAGGTATCTTCAGTCTCGCCGGACCGGTGTGAGATCACCGACGTGTAGCCATTGCGCCGCGCTAGGTCGATGGCATCTAGCGTTTCGCTGACCGTGCCGATCTGATTCACTTTGATCAAAATCGAATTCGCTACGCCGCGGTCGATGCCTTCCTGCAGGCGCGTCGTGTTGGTGACGAAAATGTCGTCCCCAACCAACTGAATCTTTCCGCCGAGCTGTTCGGTAAGGCTTCGCCATCCATCCCAATCATCTTCGGCGAGGCCGTCCTCGATCGAGACGATAGGATAGTCGCGCGCCCACTTGGCCAGGTAGAGCACCATATCCTCGGAGGTCTTTGCCGATTTGTCGGATTTCTTGAAGACGTATTTCCCGTCCTGAAAGAACTCGCTGGCGGCCGGGTCGAGAGCAATGGCAACTTCGTATCCTGGCTTGAATCCTGCCTGGGTAATCGCTTCGAGGACGACTTCAATGGCCTCGACGTTCGACTTCAACGACGGTGCGAATCCGCCTTCGTCGCCGACCGATGTGTTGTAGCCCCGTTTTTTGAGCACGCCTTTCAGGGTGTGAAACACTTCGATGCCCCAGCGCAGCGCATCGGAAAACGACTCTGCGCCGACCGGCATGACCATGAATTCCTGAAAGTCGACGTTGTTATCGGCGTGCGCGCCACCGTTCAGGATGTTCATCATGGGCGTGGGCAGCGTGTTGGCGCCGGCCCCGCCCAGGTAGCGGTAAAGAGGCAAGCCGTAACTGTTCGCGGCCGCTCGCGCCGCCGCCATGGAAACCGCCAGCAGCGCGTTCGCCCCCAGGCGGCCTTTGTTCTCGGTGCCGTCGAGTTCGATCATCTTCTGGTCGAGGCCGCGCTGGTCGGCGGCGTCCCAGTTGGCCAGCGCGTCGGCGATTTCGCCATTCACGTTTTCGACCGCCTTGAGCACGCCTTTGCCCTGGTAGCGCGCCTTGTCGCCGTCGCGCAACTCAACCGCCTCGTGTTCGCCGGTGGATGCGCCGCTCGGAACGATCGCCCGCCCGCGCGAACCATCCTGCAGCGTGACTTCTGCTTCCACCGTGGGGTTGCCGCGGGAATCGATCACCTCGCGGCCCTGGATCTCAGCAATATTGCTCATGAAATTCCCTTCACTTTCTGCTTCAGCAAGTTCTGCGTGAGTGTCGCTGTTGAAGGAAAAACGCCGCCCCGTAAGATAGCCGACTCCGGTATAGGTCTTTCCCATGCCTTGTCCTGGAAAAGCTTGTCGTAGAAAAGCCTTGTCCTGGAAACCCGTGATTATAAATCAAGCTCTTGTCTGGGCTGGTTCACCGTGCGCCTGGCGCTATTGTTCATCGTTCCGCAGTGCTTTAGAGTCACGATTAAGAATTACTCCCAGGAGGTACGATGAGGAAATCAGCAGTTCTTCTTTCCGCGATATTGATGGCGACGGCAGTTCTGGCACAGACGAACGTTTCCCTGCCGGCGGGCACGGCGCTAAAGGTTAGACTCGATAACACGCTATCCACCGTCGCAAGCAAGAGTGGCGACGCATTTTCCGCGCGCGTTACTGAGGCCGTGATGGTCGATGGCAAGACCGTGATTCCGATCGGCACAACGGTTGAGGGCCGGGTCACCAAAGTGACGGAGCCGCGCCGCATCGCAGGCAAACCCACGATCGGAATACTTCCGGAGAGTGTGGTTCTCCCCAGCGGCGAGCGCTACATGCTAAATGCAACGCTCGTGGATACCAACCGGGGCCGTGGAACCGATGTAAATAGTGAGGGCCAATTCAAGGGCGATGGCCACGATGGCAAGGATCTGACACAAATTGGCTTGGGCACGGGTGGTGGCATGTTGGCGGGCGGGTTGATCGCGGGAGGCCCAGGCGTGTTAGTGGGCGGCGCCATCGGCGCAACCGTTACTGTGGCGCATTGGCTGGGTAAGCATCGCTCTGCGATGTTGCCGGCGGGAACAGAGTTGGTGATGGAATTGGATCGTCCGCTGGCTATGACTGCGGCTAGCGGCGGGCAGTAGGGAGAAAATCAGTAGTTAGTTTGTAGTTCCCGGTTCTCGGTTTATTGCCGAAGGCGTTCGCCTTCGGCATTTTTGTGCGCCAGCACTTGCAGACGAATCATTTCCACATGAACTTGGCCACTGGCATCGAGGGGATACTCTCCCAGATATCTCTCGGTTACCGCTTCCAGGAACTGGTCGCGAATCTCGGCAGGAACGCGTTCGGTGTAGGGCAGCCACGAGGTGCGAACCCAGCCGGTGAAATCTGCGCGAGTGGAATGAACCATATCTTTTTTGATCAACTCCACTGAATCCGCCGTCAGGCCCGCATCTTGCAGCCATCCGCGATACTCTTCGATTCCGTGAAAGCCATAGGGAAGCTCCGCAGTGTGGCGCGCACGCCATTTTGGTTCTTGCAGGCAGCTCTCCAGGGCGCCAATTACGCCAGCTCCGTTGCCCTCGCCGCCCATCTGCAGAACGCATCGTCCGCCGGGGCGTAGGCTGCGAGCCAGTCCCGCCAGCACCGGACGGTGGTCGAGTACCCAGTGCAGCACGGCATTGGAGAAAACAACGTCAAATTCGTGCGCGAAAGGGTAAAGCGCTGGCATCGACCTGGAGAAAAGAAAGATTTGGGAACTCGGCCGGCGGAAAATGCTCTGTCGCAAACGCAACCATGTCAGGCGACCGATCAATACCCACAACCCGCCCACGCTGGCGCGAGGCGCGAAATTTCTGCGGTGATGCGGCCATCGCCGCAGCCGATATCCAGCACATCTTCATCCGGCTTAAGAGACAGAAGCCCCAGCAGCTCTTTTGCCCAGCGTTCCTGGCCCTGCGAGTGGCGGGCATAGTCGGCAGGGTTCCATTGATGAGGGGCAGTATTCTTCATGGCGTTAGCCGGAGTTCCTTAAGCGAGAGAAAGCAAGTCGTGCTCCGGCAGCAGCGGCAGCTCGATCCAGCCCTCGACCGGCAGGGCATCCACGGGCAGCTTGTTTTGCCAGAGGCTCAATCGCACACGCAATTTCGTAGCGACCGCAGTGTCGGGTTTTTGCGCAACGGCGGGCGCGGTCACCATCCAGGCGAGCGGAAGCTTAAATTCGAAGCTGCGGCCGAGCGCCACCGCGAATTCTCTGGTGGGCCGGGTGGAACTGTCCTGCCGGGGAGCAGCCGCCAGAGGTTTGTCTTCACCAGGTACCCCGACCTTCCACGATCGTATCTGGCAAGCTTCGATTCCCACGTCAATCCTCAGCGTGCGGCCCGGCCGCTGCTCACCCTCCGACCAGGACTCGACATTCACCACGAGATCGAACTCGGTGTCGGGCGGTCTACCGATGAAATCCAGGCGGCCGTAAACGTTTTCTTCGTTGATGCCCGCATAGACCGAATCCAACAGGAAGCTCTTTCCGTGCATGGAGCCGGAGCGGCGGTCGGAGGTGTACACGGCTGCGCCCATCCACTCAAAGTAGCGTACGACATCGCCCGTCACGCGAGGATGAATGTAGGCCGTCTGCGGCGTGAACGACGGTCTGACTGCACCGCTCTGGATCGGCTGCGCCAAGATAGTCGGGTGGCTGCGCGCCCAGCGCCTGATACACGTTGGAAAGATGCTTGCGATAGAGTTCGTCGAACTCGCGGTCGTTGGCCGAGTGATGCTCCGGACCGTACCACCAATTCCAATCGCTGCCTTCCGCGATAAGCAGCTCTTCAAACGCCAGTTTCCGTTGTTGCTCGCGTGGCCCGCGCCGCATTTTGCACGTAGAACTCGCGGGCCCGGTAGAGGTAGTCCCATGCCCGGTTGTCCTCAGGGGCGCCAATCCAAACGTTGAAGTTGGCGTCGATCCAGGAGCCGGGCACCAGCGAACTCAGCCTGCCGAAATCTTTTTGCCGGGCGATGCCTTCCGAAACGGTTACGGCTTCGACGCCGGGATCATTCTGCAAAACATCGCAGAAGCGGCGGAGAAATTCCCGGCCCGACTGGTGATAGTATTCCCAGGCATTTTCGCCGTCGAGGATCACCGGAACCATCGCATCGTGGCCCTTATTCAGTATCGGTTGCGCCGCCTGCTTGATGTTGTTCATCAGGTGATGGGCGGCGTCGTAAGGATGCATTCCGGAATAGACGAAGCCAATCAAATCCGAGATCGTGTGATCGCGGAAAATCATGTGCATGGTCGTATTGCTGTTCTCGAAGCGGTAAATGGTGTAGAGCTTCTCCGCCAGGTCGGGGCTAAGGCGCCCGCCGCCATCGCGGGAGAAATTCACTCCGAGGCTTCGCCCCAGAACTCCCTCATCGGTAGCCATCCACTTCACGCCCAGACCCTGGGCGATGTTCAGCACCTCTTCGGAAACACTGCCCTCGGAAGGCCAAACTCCTTGCGGGCGGACTCCGAAGACCTTGTGATGCAGGTCAAGGCCGCGCTGCAGTTGTTCGCGAGCGTCCTCGGGATGACGAAAACGATTCTGCGGCAAAGGCAGGCCGGGGCTGGAAACCGCTCCCATGTTGGTATCGCAAACCAGCGGAAGGATGGGGTGATAAAACGGCGAAGTCGAGATTTCGATTCCGCCCCGCTTGGCGGCCTCGGCGTGAGCGGGAAGCACCTTGCCCAGCAACTCGCGCTCGCGCTTGATGACAAAGCGCTGATCCTCGAGCGAATATGTGTGACCTTTCTTGATCAGCGCGGCCACATCCGGATCTTCCAGAAAAAACTCATCGAACCAGGCGATCTGCGAGAGCACCTGTAGGTCCGTATAATCCTGCGGCTGGAAATACTTCTCGGCGCGTTCAGGCGAATCGTTGGCGCCCCGGAACCGGTCCCAGAGGTCGCGATAGCGGGGATAGCGGCCGATCATGTTCCCCGGATTAGCCTGGAAAAGATACTGCAAAGCGAAACGGCGTTGCTCGACCGTCAGATCCCTTACCGGCGTAGCCGCAACCTCCAGGAAAGGATCAATGGCGGTTCCCGCCACATAGTCCTGTATTTGGGTGATGAGCGACGGAACCAGATTGAAAGTCTGGTGAACGTTGGGAAACTCGTCCAGCAGCTTCACCATTCCGTAATAGTCTTTGAGCCCGTGGAGGCGAACCCAGGGCAGGCGGTACTCTCCCGTGACCAGATCCTTGTAAAAAGGCTGATGCTGGTGCCACAGCACTATCACGCGCAGAACAGGCATCTAAAGTGGGTCCTGAGGAGCCCGGGAAGCCGGGATAAGGCAGTTTAGCATGGGTGGCCGGTGTGGTTCCCCGGGGGCTCAACCTCAGCCCCAGAAGTTGAACCATTCCGGTACACTTAGGAGTTACACTTTAGCTCAATCGCTTTGCTGGAGACTGCCATCCATACACTTGCCCAGCCTCGATACGACGTCAGTCCCCTCACGGACCAGGACGTCTACCTCTTCAATGAGGGCAACCACTACCGGATGTACGACAAGCTAGGAGCTCACCTGACGGCTACGGACGGTGAATCCGGTGTCACCTTTGGCGTCTGGGCGCCGAACGCGCGCGAAGTTTCTGTCATGGGTAGTTTCAATGGCTGGAAACCGCAAACCCACCACCTGCATGCCCGCGGCAGCTCCGGAATTTGGGAAGGCTTCATTCCCGGCCTAGCTAAAGGCGATCTGTACAAGTACCACATCGTCTCCAATCATCACGGATACGTTGGCGACAAGGCCGACCCGTTCGGCATTTTGCACGAGAAGCCGCCCCGCACCGCGTCCGTGGTCTGGGACCTCGATTACCAGTGGTCGGATCAGGATTGGATGCAACACCGTGCCCCACGGCAAAACCTGGAGGCGCCCATATCGACCTACGAAGTTCACCTCGGGTCCTGGATGCGGGTGCCGGAAGAAGACGGCCGTCCGCTGACTTACCTCGAGCTGGCGCCGCGGCTCACCGAATACCTTCTGCGCATGCAGTTTACCCATGTGCAGTTCCTGCCCATCATGGAGCACCCGTTTTACGGCTCGTGGGGCTACCAGACCACCGGCTACTTCGCGCCCACTTCGCGCTATGGCACGCCGCAGGACTTCATGCACCTGGTCGATTACCTGCATCAGCACGGGATCGGCGTGATTCTCGACTGGGTGCCATCCCACTTCCCTTCTGACGCTCACGGCCTCGCCTACTTCGACGGCACGCACCTGTTCGAGCACGCGGATTGGCGCAAGGGATTTCATCCCGACTGGAACACCTACATTTTCAACTACGACCGCAACGAAGTTCGCAGCTTCCTGATTTCGAGCGCGATGTTCTGGCTGGACAAGTACCACATCGACGGACTGCGCGTGGATGCGGTCGCCTCCATGCTCTATCTCGACTACTCCCGCCGCGAGGGAGAGTGGATTCCCAATAAGTTCGGCGGACGCGAAAACCTGGAGGCGATCGAATTCCTGCGCCAGTTCAATACCCGCGCCTACCAGGAGTTTCCCGGCATCCAGACCGTTGCGGAGGAGTCCACCGCCTGGCCTATGGTCTCTCGTCCCACCTACGTCGGGGGCCTGGGCTTTGGCATGAAGTGGGACATGGGCTGGATGCATGACACACTGCAGTATTTTTCGCAGGACCCCATTCATCGCAAGTTCCACCACAGTGAATTGACCTTCCGCATGATTTACGGGTTCAGCGAGAACTTTGTCCTTCCGCTTTCCCATGATGAAGTGGTCCACGGAAAAGGTTCCCTGCTCGGCAGGATGCCCGGCGATGAGTGGCAGAGATTCGCCAACCTTCGTTTGCTATACGGATACATGTATGGCGAGCCCGGCAAGAAGCTGATCTTCATGGGCGGGGAGTTCGGGCAGGTGCGCGAGTGGACCCACGATAGCAGCCTGGAATGGCATGTGCTGCAATATCCCGTGCACGCGGGAGTACAACGCTGGGTGGAAGACTTGAATCGGATGTATCGCAGAGAGCCCGCTTTACATCAGCTCGATACCGATCCCGGGGGCTTCGAGTGGGTGGACGCGAATGACGGTCAAAACAGCGTGCTCTCCTTCCTGAGAAAAGGAAAATCGCATCGCGACGTGGTGCTGGTGGTGTGCAATTTCACGCCCGTGCCTCGCAAGGGATATGTGGTCGGCGTCCCGTGCGGCGGGTGGTGGAAGGAACTGCTGAACGGCGATGGCAAGGAGTACTTCGGTAGTGGGCTGGGAAACGGCGGAGGAGCCATGGCGCACGCCCAGCCTTCCCATGGGCGGCCATACTCGCTCAACTTAATCCTGCCTCCACTGGCGGCGATATTCCTGAAGCCCGAGTAGGCTAACAATCCTGCAAAGTGGCCGTGCTATGCTCCTCGGTTGAGACACTTCTTGGGCTCCCATGCGCATCCTGACCCGCTACATTCTGCGTGAAGTCACCTCGCATGCCTTGATCGGGGCCGCGGTCTTTACCTTTGTCCTGTTCACCAAGGACTTGGGCCGCATTCTGGAGTTAGTTGTCCGCAACAGCGCACCGCTGCCCAGCGTCGCCGAACTGTTCTTCTTCACCGTTCCGATTGCGTTCACCTACACCATTCCCATGGGTGTGCTGGTGGGCATACTCATCGGGCTTAGCCGGCTGGCCGCAGACAGTGAGATCACCGCCATGCGCGCCAGTGGCATCGGCGTCTGGACCTTCCTGCGGATTATTTCCATCTTTGCCGTGGCCGCGTGGCTGCTGGCCGCAGTGAACGGCGTGTACGTAGCGCCGCGCTCGCAAGCCGCCCTGGGACGTCTGCAGGAACGGCTCAAAAGCTCGCAAATTTCCTTTCAAGTTCAGCCCCGGGTTTTCTATGAAGGCTTTCCGCATCGCGTGCTCTACGTGCAGGACGTTCACAGTGCGCGCGGGGCCGCCATCTGGAAAGGCGTTTTCATCGCCGATACCAGCGGCCCCACGCCGCGCATTACGCTGGCGCAGCAGGGTATTTTGGTGAGCGAAGGGCCGGACACTCTCCACCTGCACCTGACCAACGGATCCACTCATGAAGCCCGGCCGCAGGATCCTGACCAGTATCAGATTTCCACCTTCGAGCAGACCGACCTGCCGATACTCTTACCCCAGGGCGAGAACAAGCAAGAGGAGGAGCCCGCGCCCATCGCGCAAACCAGCACCTGGAACCTGCCGCGCGAGGCGGCAAAGCTTAATCCGGTTGCAGCCCGCTGGTATTACATCGAATTTCACCGCCGCTTCGCGCTTCCCGCGGCTTGCCTGGTGCTGGCGCTGGTTGGAATTCCGCTCGGCCTCTCCTCAAAAAAAGGCGGCAAGTCGATGGGATTCGTACTCACCATTGCGCTTGTCTTTGCGTACTATTCGGTCTCCCTGCTGGGAGTCTCATTCGCCCGGCAAGGCAAGATCTCTCCGGCCCTTGGTGCGTGGCTGGCTGACATCGTCTTTTTTCTCGCCGGCGCATTCCTGCTTTGGCGGGCGGAACACAAGCCTTTTGAGATAGCGTCCATTTCTCTGCGCTGGAACCCGTTCAAGAAACCGCTCCAAGAGCGCTCAGTTTTCCTGCCCAATCGCACCGAGGACGCATTCAAGCGGGCGGAGAGCCGCCGGCGTGTGTTCCGGGCGCGCTTCCCCTTGATCCTGGACGATTACGTTCTCCGCGACTTCGTAATTTACTTCGCCCTGGTAGTGGGAGCGTTCTTGCTGCTGCTGCTGGTCTTCACTGTCTTCGATCTGCTGGGGGACATTCTGCGCAACCAGATTTCGCCGTTGATCGTCGGCGCATATCTGCTGAATGTTGTACCCTTCTTTCTTTACGGCATAGTGCCGCTCGGCATTCTGATGGCCGTGCTCATTACCTTCGGCCTGATGCAGCGCTCTAACGAGATCACGGCCATCAAAGCCTCCGGGATCAGCATCTATCGCATTATCGTTCCCGTTCTGCTGGTGGCCGGACTGGCGGCTGGCGCGCTGTTCTTTTCCGACCAGTTCTACCTTCCTTACACCAACAAGCGGCAGGACGCGCTGCGCAACCGCATCAAGGGCAAGCCGCCGCAAACCTTCCTCAATCCCAGCAACAAGTGGATCTTCGGCACGCACTCGGCAATCTACTACTACGATTTTTTCGATTCCGACCGCGAGCAGTTCGACGGCCTATCGGTTTTTCAGTTCGATCCCGCGACTTTCCGTCTGACGCGCCGCATCTACGCGAACCGCGCTCACTGGGATAGCCGCCTGCAGCGCTGGATTTGCACCCAGGGTTGGGAACGCCAGTTTGAAGGCGCGGCGATCGAAGGATACCGCCCCTTCGACGTGGTTGCCTCAGACGCCATCACCGAACGTCCGGCCTATTTCGAGAAGGAAGTCAAGCAGTCGTCGGAGATGAACTATCAGGAATTGCAGCGCTACATTCACGAACTACAACAGAGTGGATTTGACGTCGTCCGGCTGAGAGTGCAGCTGCAAAAGAAGCTGGCCTACCCGATGATAGCCGTCGTCATGGCGGTGCTTGCGATTCCATTTGCGCTCTCGGCCGGCAAGCGTGGCGCGATCACGGGTGTGGCCACGGCGGTTGGCATCGCCATTGTCTATACGACTGTATCGAGTTTGTTCGAGGCCATGGGGAATATAAGCCAGCTGCCGCCCATCCTGGCAGCGTGGTCCCCTGACCTGATCTTCGGATTGATCGGCGGATACCTGATCTTGAAAGTACCAACGTAGAGCATAACCACAGGGGGCACAGGGAAAACCGCACCTTGACTTTCTCTGTGCTCCCCTGTGCCCTCTGTGGCTGTATTCGCTGGTGGTGAGAGCGCGGTCTATTTCACGGCCAACGCCGCGGGCTGGTTCCCGGCGGTGGTGACTGGCCCACCCACTAAACTCAGCGTGCCGGTTGTCGTGTCATAGCTGAAAATCGAAATCGAGGCTGATCCGGTGTTCGCGACATACACGTAATTGGCGGTGCCTCCATCCCCGAGCACAGCCCCCGATCCGACTCGGACCGCGATCGAAACCGGATTCGTTCCCGTGGAAATGGCAGAAGGCGATAGAACCGACAGTACGCCCGTCCCGGTGCTAACTTTGTATTGCGTAACCTGATTCGACTGTTCGTCCGCAACAAACAAGAACTGCCCGGAGGGATCCGCGGCAATCGACACTGGACCCAATCCCGCCGGAAAGGGCGATCCGGCCACCGCTGTGAGACTGCCGTTAGGAGTCACACAGGAAACCGATGCATTCGCGCAAATGGCGAAAGCGCTGACCGTGTTGGATCCGGTGTTGGCGACGTACAGGAAGTTCCCGTCGGGCGTAACCGCTATCGCTGAGGGAGAAATACCCACTGGAAAAGGTGATCCCGGCAGCAGCGTCAACGCGCCAGAACTGCTGACCGAAAATCCGGTCACAGTATTGGTGAATTGGTTGGCCGCGTAGACGAAGTCTCCCTTGGGGGTAACGGCGACCGAAACCGGCCCCGTGCCGGTTATGACTCCCGGAGTAACGGTCGAAAACGGCGAACCCGGCGCAGCCGCCAGGGTAGTTCCATTGATGGTGAACACCGAGATCGTACCCGAGGCTGAGTTGGTAAATGTCCCCTGGTTGGCTACAAACAGGAACTTTCCGGCGGCGTCGGTGGCCATCCCGATCGGCGTAATTCCAGCTGGCTGGGTACCGGAGACAACCGTGAGAGTACCGTCGCTATTTACCGTGTAAGCCGATATGTTGCCTGCCTGACTGTTCGACACAAATACGGCGTTGCCGGCCGTAACCGCGGACGCAGGCACACTTCCTGTCGTTGCCTCTTTGCCAATCGCCGTAATGGCGCCGTTGGCCAGGCTTATGGAATAGGACGAAATCCCCGTGTCGCCCTGGGTTGCCACGTAAAGAATCCCAATTCCGGTGGCGGTGGAGGTGTTCGTTGTACCGCAACTAATGAGCCCGAGAGCGCTCAACAGCAACGCAAATGCAAGGAATCTGAACCCCATTCCCATTCTTTCTCCCTTTACTTCCGCACAGGCCATCGCTGCGTAGACTCGTGGAAACACGACGAGCAGGTCATGCAGGTTGAGCGGCGATTACCCTCATTTGTGTATCAGGAATGCACGGGAAGAGCAAACGTCACCAGATGCTTGGAACCACCGGGAAGCGGCAAAGTTGCCCTGGAGATTAGCGATTATGTCTTGATTTCATTTCAGATTTTGGCCCATCACTCTGTGGGAACGTAGCTCAGCTACGTCCTGGGAAATTTAGCTCTGGCCTTCGAGCGCGGCTGCCGGCTCTAGTTCTACAGCCTCAGCGGGCGCCACAGCTTCCAGTGGCAATCGCATCTCAACCAGCAAGCCGCCCTCCGGCCGATTGGCGGCCTTCACTGCCCCACCGTGCAGTCGCACCGAGTGTTCGGTAATGGAAAGGCCAAGTCCAACCCCACCCGTACGCCGGCCGCGGGAGTCATCGATGCGATAAAACGGGCGGAAGACTTTGTCCAGAGCCTCTTCGGGAACACCGGGGCCGGAATCAGTGACCTGGACTACGGCCAGCGGTCCATCCGGTCCTTCCGCTTGTTCCAGCCGTACTTGGACGTTTGTGCCTTCTCTCGTATAGCGCGTTGCATTCCGCACTACGTTTTCAATCGCGCTGTGCAGCAGGTTGGCATCGCCGGCCACGATGCAGTCGTCGGCAATCACCGTCTCTACGCGGCATTTCCGGCTTTGCGCCTCGAACTCGGCGTCCTTGGCAATTTCGGCAATCAAATTCTTTAGCCGAACCGGATACTTTTGTAGCGCATCGTCACCGCTTTCCAACCGCGCTATGGTCAGCAACCTTTCGATCAACTCATTGAGACGAGTCGACTCCCGTTCCACCCGGTCGAGAGCGCTCTGCGCTTCGGGGTCGGTGCGTTTGCGGGCCAGGGCCAGGGCCACATTCAGCCGCGCCAGCGGCGATCGCAGTTCGTGGGAAACCGCGTGCAGCAGCCGCGATTGCGTCTTTACCAGCATCTCCAAACGCTCCGCCATGCCATCGAAATCGCGGACCAATCCGGCCATTTCGTCGTAACGGCGAAGACCCGAGGCGCCCGCGCGGGCGGTCAGATCGCCCCCAGCCAACTTCTGCGTCGCGGCGCGCAGGCGGACAACCGGTGAAGTGAGGTAACGCGCCAGGAAAAAACACACAATCCCGGAGGAAATCACGCCAATCCCTAGAGCCAGTCCCGGCACACCGCGTGGGCCGAACACAGCAGGTTGCCCCGGCGGCAATTCCGTCACCATGGTATAGCGGTGTCCGTCGGACGAGGCCATCGTGAGCCTCAGAAACTGAATCGTCCTGAGCCGTCCCAGAAAGCTATCGGCGGTGTGGGTTTCGCCGCGCTCCACTTTAGTGATCCATTCGGGAGGCTTCCGTCCGGCGATTTCCTCTCCCTGCTCATTGAAGACAAAGGCTCGCACGTTCTGCGCCTGGCGCAGGTTCCAAAGATACGTGCGGGCCGCCGTGCTTCCGCCCTTTTGGTAGGCCTGCACCGCTTCGTCGAGCGATCTTAGGTTGCAAGGCCTGCCAACTGGAGATTTCCCGCTGCGGACGCTCCGCCAGCGTCACCAGGATGGCCAGCGCCATGAAGAGCGCCTGGGCCGCCCAGTAGGAGAGAAAAATCTTGAGGAACAGGCTCTTCATTTTGCTCCGCTCTTAACCTTCTCGCGCGCGTGGGCGAAGATGTACCCCACGCCGCGCACGGTCTTGATGTGCTCCGCTCCGCCTTCAGAATCCCCGAGCTTCTTGCGCACCTTGCTCACGTGCATGTCGATGCTGCGATCAAAGGGAGAAAACTTGCGGCCCAGGACCGCATCCACCAGACGTTCGCGGGTGACCACGCGGCCGGCCTCGCGCAACAGGACCTGCAGCAGATTAAACTCCACCGAAGTCAGTTCCACCGGCTTGCCCTCCTGACGGACGGTGCGGGTGGCAGGATCGAGTTCGATATCGCCTACGCGCAGAATCTCGGGCACCAGCGCGGAACCAGGCTTTTCCGCTCCCCGGGTTCGCCGCAGAACGGCGCGTATCCGCGCCACCAGCTCCCGGGGATTGAAAGGCTTGGGAAGATAATCGTCGGCGCCGACTTCCAGCCCCACGATGCGATCCACGTCTTCGCCGCGCGCGGTCAGAAGCAGCACCGGGATGCGCGAAGTATTGCGAATCCGCCGCAAAACTTCAAGCCCATTCATGCCCGGCAACATTACGTCCAGCACGACCAGCAGGTGCTCTCCGCGTGAGAGCCCGCTCCAGGCCTCGTTCCCCGTCGTAGGTAGCCTCGACACGAAAACCCTCCGGCTCGAGATATTCGCCGACCAGGCCGCAGAGTTCCACGTCGTCGTCAATCACCAGGATGCGTTCCACAGTTTCCATTGTAGTTGTACAGCAGGCCTTTTGAAGCTAATGAATTGGCTCCAGCTTTACAAAACTTTACTCCGGTTGACCGACTCTTTACCGAAGTTCACTCCGGGAGAGTGTTCTTATCTACGGCAGCCAAAAAGGTTGACTGACAGAGGGTACGTCCCAGGAGGAAGTATGAAAACAAGTCGCGTCAAATGGATTGGGATAGCAGCAGGAGTGATGTTGATGGCATCATTTGCGATAGCGCAGAGCGCCGGAATGCCGCGCCATCACCACCGTCGTGGAATGTACGGCGGGTTCGGAGTTCTTCCATCAACTGAATCTGACCGACGCGCAAAAATCCCAGATGAAAGAGATTTTTGCCAAAGAGAAACCCGCGTTGCAGCCATTGATGCAGCAGATGGGACAGAGCCGCCAACAGCTCCGGCAACTCGAGATGAGCGGGACGTTCGATGAAGCGCAGGTTCGCACTCTGGCGGCCCAGCAGTCGCAGACCATGACCGAGCTGACCGTCGAGCGCGCCCGAATCCACTCCGAAATGATGCAGGTGCTCACCGCGGACCAGAAGACCCAACTGGCTCAGCTTCTGCAGCAGCGTGAACAGAGGTTCCAGAACTTCAAGAACCATTTTCAGCAGCCCCAGCAGCCACAACAGTAGAGTGTGAGGCAAAGCCGGGGAGGGGTGCAGATCCCTTCCCGGTCGCATTGGCACGAGAACACGAAACGAATTTCGTGAGCCTAATTTTATGAGTATCGACCTCGTCTATTCCTACCTGATTAACGCGACCGTGTTCTTTCTCGGGAGCTGGGTGTTGCTGCTGGTGCTGGCGTGCGTGGTCGAATTTCGACACGACTGATCGTGGGCAGGATCAGCCATCACGCACTGGAATCATCAGTAGGAAGGGCCTTCCTTCCAATCCCCTTCGCAAGCGGGTGGGCGCGGAAAAACTGAAGCCTGGGCTGCTAGAATCGTATCTACTGAAGCACATGCTGCCCAAGAGCCTGCGTCCACTGTTTCCCTATCTGAAGAAGTACCGCGGCAGCTACATCGTGGGAGCAATCTGCGTCCTTTTTCACAACTGCATCTGGATTCTGTTCCCGCTGGTGATCCGGGATGCGGTGGACGGTCTGCATGGCGGCGTCACCCGCCATAAGCTCGCGATCTATGCTTTGCTCCTGCTGGCAGTGGCGGGCAGCAAGGGCATTTTCCAGTTCCTAACCCGCTGGATCGTGATTGGAGTTTCGCGCGAAATCGAGTTCGATCTGCGCAATGATCTATTCGCCCACCTGGAAAAGCTCTCCTACCCGTACTATCAGCGCACCCGCACGGGCGACATCATGGCGCGCGCCACCAATGATCTGAACGCGGTGCGCATGTTGCTTGGCCCGGCGATTATGTATTCCGCGAACACGATTGTGTTCACCGCCGGAGCGCTGGCCTTCATGCTCTCGCATCAGCCCTAGGTTGACGCTCTACGCCTTCTTGCCCCTGCCCCTGGTCAGCGTCGTGGTGCAATATTTCGGGAAGCTGATACACGAACGTTTCGAGAAAATCCAGGCTATGTTTTCCGAAATCTCGGCGCGCGTACAGGAGAACTTTTCCGGCGTGCGCGTGGTTCGCGCCTACGTGCAGGAGGAGGCGGAGATCATTGCGTTCGAGAGTTCGAACCAGGAATACATTGGCGCGCAGCCTGCGGCTGGTTCGGCTGATGGGGATGCTGTGGCCTACGCTCGAAACCATGCTGGGCTTCGCCATCGTGCTGGTGCTGTGGTTGGGCGGACGCGAGGTTCTCCATGGGCGAATCTCGGTCGGGGATTTCGTAGCCTTCAACACTTACATGGTGCTGCTCACCTGGCCGATCATCGCGCTGGGGTGGGTGATTAACATCTTCCAGCGCGGCACAGCGTCGATGGGACGCATCAACGAAATCCTGATCGAAAAACCTGAGATCGAAGATAGCGATGCGGTTAAAACCGCATACGTGGGCGGCACCGGCGCCGCGGCACTACCCTTGCAGATCGAGGGCGAGATCGAGTTTCGCAATCTGAATTTCTCCTACAATGGCCAGCCAGTCCTCCACGACGTCAATCTGCGCATTCCTGCCGGCCGCAGCCTGGCAATTGTCGGCCCTACGGGCTCAGGTAAAACCACGCTTGTCAGTTTGATTCCTCGCATCTATGACGCGGAGCCGGGAAGCGTGCTGATCGACGGCCGGCCGGTCCGCGAATATCCGCTGGAGTTTTTGCGCCGCAACATCGGATTCGTTCCCCAGGAAACATTTCTGTTCAGCGAAACCGTGCGCGAAAATATAGCCTTCGGCCAAGCGGATGCACGCGACGAAGAAGTACGCTCGGCGGCGGAAGCGGCCAACATTGCCGCCGATATCGAAAGTTTCCCGGAGCAATATCAAACGCTAGTGGGAGAGCGCGGCATCACGCTTTCCGGAGGCCAGAAGCAGCGCACCGCTATTGCCCGCGCCATTATTCGTAGTCCCCGCATTCTGGTGCTCGACGACGCGCTCTCCAGCGTCGACACGCATACCGAGGACAAGATTCTCAACCACCTGCGCGAACTGATGATCGGCCGAACCACGATTTTCATCTCTCACCGCGTTTCTACGGTGCGCAATGCCGACCGCATTGCCGTGCTGCACGGCGGCCGCATCGTGGAAATCGGCACGCACGACGAATTGATCGCCTTGAACGGCTATTACACCGATCTCTACAACAAGCAGTTGCTGGAAGAGGAACTGGCCGAGGTGTAGCAAGTCCTCCGGACGGGCTATGACTTCTTGATGCGTTCAAACCCCTGTCATCGTGAGCGAAGTCGGGCGGCGCGCGCTTAGCGCGACGCCCGCGAGTCGAAGGACCCCAGTGACACCAGCAGCGGCAGAAGCGCTGCAAGCCATCCTCTGGACGCCCTGTACAAAGCGCCTAGAAAACGGCCTGCAGCGCCACTGCCGCCCGACGCGAACGCGGGGTCGCTTCGACTCCGGGGAGGGCGACAGGATTTATAGGTTAATAATTCACTGGCCCTCGGCATGGCCGCACCCTACGGTGTACTCTGTGTACCCTGTGTCTCCCGTGGTGAATGCCCCATGAAGCGCCGACCAACCGCCGAGCTTCTCGATACCGACTCCGGCACGTCCGAGGAAATTGCCGCGTCACTGCACGATCTGCGCGGAATCAATCGGCGATTCGGGGGCGTGTCCACCAGCGAAGCACTGGTGCGGGCCGTGATTCGGAAGCTTGGTGTCACTTCTCTCTCTCTTCTCGAAGTCGCCGCCGGCTCGGGATACGTTCCCGGAACGGTGAAGCAGCATATCGAACGGAGCGGATTCCACCTGGAGGTGACCCTGCTCGATCGCGCAGCTTCGCACCTGGCGCAGCGCGGCGTTCCCGGCAACGGAGTCAAGGCGGTGGTGGCGGACGCGTTAGCGATTCCCTTTCACGAAGACAGTTTCGACCTCGTGAGCTGCAGTCTATTCGCCCACCACCTGTCACCGCAGCAGGTAGTGGAGTTCGTGAATGAAGCCTTGCGCGTGTGCAGACGCGCGGTCCTGATCAACGATCTGGTGCGGCATCCCGTTCATCTGGCGCTGGTGTACGCCGCGTTTCCGCTGTTTCACAGTCCGATTACGCGCCACGATGCGCCGGCGTCAGTGTGGCAGTCTTATACTGAGCCGGAGATGCGAGGCCTCCTGCAGCAGACCGCGGCGGCACGAGTAGAAATTCATCGTCACTACCTGTTTCGTATGGGTGCGATTGCGTGGAAGAAGTAAATATGATTTGTCACTTCGATGAGAGGTTATCTGTCATTTCGAGCGGAGCGAGAAATCTGCTTTCTGATGATGCAGGCCAACAGCAGATTCCTTGCGCGATAAAGCCGCGCTTCGGAATGACAAATTCTAAAACTGTATGTTTGATCTCATAGTCACCGGCGGCGGACCGGCGGGCACTTCGACGGCAATCACGGCGGCTCGCAGCGGCGCGCAGGTCCTGCTGATTGAGCGAGGTCGTTTCCCCCGCCACAAAGTCTGCGGCGAATTTGTCTCGGCTGAATCGCTAGGCTTGCTCGCAGACCTCCTCGACGCACGATACGCGGCCTTGTTGAACGATGCGATTCGGATTCCCCAAGCTCGCGTCTTTCTCGATGGCCGCACCATCGAAACTCCGGTCGACCCGCCTGCCGCCAGCATCGCTCGCTTTGACCTCGATCTAGCCCTCTGGGAAGCGGCCGCACAGACTGGCATAGAAACCCGACAGCAAACCACAGTGCGGGCTATCACCGGCACCGGTCCGTTTCGCGTTTCAACATCTGCCGGCGATTTCGACGCTCGCGGGCTGGTGAACGCGTCGGGACGCTGGTCGAATCTGAACTCTGCGCACGCGGAGCATGGGCAGCCGCGCGAGAAGTGGCTCGGGCTCAAAGCCCATTTCGCTGAGCCATCGCCGAAGGCTTCGGTAGATCTGTATTTCTTTGAAGGTGGATATTGCGGGGTGCAGCCAGTGGACCTTCGCGAAACCCGACCGGAGAGTAGACGCGTCAACGCCTGCGCCATGGTTCGCGCCGGCGTAGCCAGCACGCTGTCCGAGGTGTTCGCCCAACATCCCGCATTGCAGGAGCGCGCCCGCCACTGGAAGCCGCTAAGCGAACCGGTCAGCACATCTCCGCTTCTGTTTAGCGATCCGAAACCTGTGCGCAACCACATCTTGCAGGTGGGCGATGCTGCGGGCTTCGTCGACCCCTTCGTGGGCGATGGAATCTCGCTGGCCCTCCGCAGCGGCGCACTCGCCGGACGCTGCCTTACGCCTTTTTTCCGCGGAGAGATCTCTTTGGCAAGCGCGGTTAATGACTATCAGTGGGCCTATAGGAAACAGCTCGCTCCAGTCTTCCGCGCGTCTTCCAAGATTCGACGGAGTTTGCTTTTGCCGCGAGTAGTCCGCGCGCCCATCCTCGCGCTGCTCGAAAACATGCCCTCCGTCACCCGCTATTTGGTGAGCAAGACCAGGTAGGACAAAGCCGAAGATTGCAGTCGAGCGGGATTCGTATCAGGGTATGGCTTCAGCCATACCGATCAACGGAACCAGTGGACAAAGCGCCTATGAGGCGCAATCACCGGATAAGCCAGATTTCCTTGCGCCTTATTGGCGCGGAAAACCAAGTTGGCAATCCAGACGGTACGCCTGAAGGCATACCCTGATACGCATCTAGACCTACCGCACGACCAGCACTTCCCTAACATTGTCGCGGGCCAGGAAGAACTTAATGGAGGCAAAATCGCGGAATAAATTTTCAATATGACGGTTGTTGAAGACTCGCTGCAGATGAAAGCCGCTCCCCGCTCCCGGACCCTTCTTCCCTTCAGGCCGCAGTTCGATGTGCTGCATTTCCAGCGTGTCGGTGCCTACGATGTGGTAGCGGTAGCAGGGCGCGTCCGGCCCGGCCTCGCGGGTGTGGAAGAAGGCCAGCAGCACGCCGCCCGGCTTAAGCAACGACCATAGCCGCCCAATCACGGGTTTCACCAGGCTTTCGTCCATGTAATCCGCCAGATTCCAGCACAGCGCAATATCGAACTGCCCGGTGGGAAACGTCAGGTTGTCCACCAGAAAGCGCTTGCTATCCAGAATCGGGTGGCCTTGCTCGTCCAAGGTAGCCAACTCGGGATCGGTCGAGGCGCGGAGCAAATCCTCACTATAGATTCTGTGTCCTCGCTCGGTGAGGTAACGGATGTTGGCCGCGGAGGTGGAGCCGATATCGAGCACGCACAGCGGCTCTGGCGACGCCATCGCTTTGGTAAGCTCGGCGAGCCCGCTCGAGCGGCGCGTAAGCCGTTGCGGCGCCTGGACCGGCGCCGCTCCTCGAGCAGCGTGTTCCGATGAATCGCGAAAGAGTTTCATGCAGCATTTCGTAGCCGAACACCGGCAGAGCCTCCGGCGTCAGGCTGCACTGCTTTTTCTACTTAGGCGCTCGCGAGCTAAAGATCGGAACTTCGCGCGCCCCCGGTCAAGATTTGCCTGGCGTCTCAGCCTTGCCCGGCTCTCTTTGGACATCGACCTTGCCCTTAAAGAAGGCTCCCTCTTCGATGGATACGCGCTGGGTCACGATATCGCCCACCGCTACCGCCGATTTCTTCAACTCGGCGCGCTGGCTGGCCTGAATATTCCCTTCCAGCTTGCCCTGGACGATCACGTCCTTGGCGTTGATGTTGGCTTTCACCTGACCATTCGGGCCGATCGTTAAGTTATTGCCCTTAAGCTCGATCATGCCCTCCACCTGGCCTTCCACGTACAGGTCTTCACTCCCCGACACCTCGCCCTTTATGGTGACCGACCTGCCAATATGCGCAAACTCCGCCGTCTTCGACGTATCCATACTTCGAGCCTCCTCAAGGGGCTTGCCTACCGTGGAACCAGCGGGTTACTAAATTCTACATCGGCTGACTTGATTCTTTACTGACTTGCCGGACGGCCAGGAATGAAGACCCAAGCCGCATTCGCGGAGGGCTGGCGAACCGCATCACCTACCTGGGCTGACTATATCTTACGGACGTGGGGCGAGCAAATCATTGTAGGGCGCGGAGTTGCCTCTTTGGGAACCTGTCTCGATCGGGAAGCCTCGCGCCCAAGCAACTTCGTTGGTTAGGATATCTACTAAGCTAGACTGGTTACTTGCGTATGCACCAAAGGCTATACAAAGCGAGCCTGGCCGCAACCATACTGCTGGTAACGCTGGCCTGCGCCGCGGCGGAGCAGCCTCCCGTGCCTCCCCTGGAATTGGTTCGCCGGGCAGTCCACAACGAGCTCCGCGCCAATCGAGACGGCCCCAAGCACATGTTCCTGGATCGCAAGGAGACACCGCGGGGTTCGCAAACCAAGCTCATCGTGGAAACTCGTGATGCGATGGCCGGACTTGTCATTGCGAACGACGGTAAACCGTTAACCGTGGAAGAAGAGCGGGCGGAAACTGCCCGCGTGGAGCGTTTTCTCGACGACCCGGAAGAGCTAAGGAAGCGGCAAAGGCAGGAAAAAGAGGAAGCAGACCGCGTTAACCGCATTATGAAAGCCCTGCCTGATGCTTTCCTCTACGAATACGAAGGTACCGAGACTGGCGTGCAAGGCCTGGGTAAACCGGGCGATCCGCTGGTCCGGCTGAAGTTTCGTCCCAATCCCAACTACGACCCTCCATCAAGGGTCGAACAAGTGCTGACCGGTATGGGCGGGTATCTTTTGGTGGATGCGGCGAAATATCGGATCGCCAGGATCGACGGCACTTTGATACAAGACGTCGGGTTCGGATGGGGCATCCTCGGTCATTTGGATCGGGGCGGGCACTTTCTGGTCGAACAGGGACAAGTCGGCAGCGGCGACGATTGGGCGATTACTCGCATGGATTTGGCCATTACCGGCAAAATTCTCTTCTTCAAGAGCATCAACTTCAAGCAGGTAGAGGTGTGCAGCGATTTCCAGTTTGTGCCCCGCGATCTGACCTTCGCTCAAGGATTGGAGATGCTGAGGAAACAGGAGAAACTGCTGGCGGAGAACGGGCCGGAGAAGAATCCGTAGGACAGGAAGCGGCTGCCGTATTTCCGAGCGTTGCCACCACTCTCGGCTCAATGGAGCGAGCCTAGCAAAGTTAAGCAATCGTCTCCTTGCGCACGGTAAGTTTCTCGATTAAGTCCTCACGCACCCGGTATCCGGTGCCCGGTTCGTCACTAATTAGAATCGTGCCTTGCGGAGTGACTTCCACTTCCGGCTCGACAATGTCCTCCTTCCAATAGCGCTTCGAAGCGGAGACATCGCCGGGCAAACTGAAATTCTCCAGGGTAGAGAGCGCAATGTTGTGCGCGCGGCCGATCCCGGATTCCAACATGCCCCCGCACCATACCGGGATTTTCGCGGCCTGACACATGTCATGCACGCTCTTGGCTTCGGCGAAGCCGCCCACGCGGCCCACCTTGATGTTAATGATGCGGCATGCGCCGCTCTCTACGGCAAAAGCCGCATCGCGGGCGTGGTGGATGGATTCATCCAGGCAGATCGAGGTACGCAGCTCGCGCTGCAAACGCGCATGATAGTAAATGTCGTCGTCCCAAAGCGGCTGCTCGATCATCAGCAGGTTGAACTGATCGAACTTGCGCAAGTGTTCGACTTCGTCCAGTTTGTAGGCGGAGTTGGCGTCGCAACTTAGGACGATGTCCGGCCAGCGCGAACGGATCCGCTCCAATACGTTCACATCCCAGCCCGGCTTCACTTTGATCTTGATGCGGAGGTATCCGGCAGCCAGTTCGGTTTCTATCTTCTCCAGCAGTTGCTCGATGGAGTCCTGAATGCCGATCGAAACCCCGCAACGAATCTCACGCCGCGTTCCGCCCAACAGCTTCCATAACGGCTGCCGTTTCTGTTTGGCTTCCGCATCCCAGAGCGCATTTTCGACCGCCGCCTTGGCCATGCGATGCCCGCGCACCCTCGCCATCAGCGCGGCGCTTTCCCGCGCCTCAGTCAAATTGTGTCCGAGAACCGCGGGCGCGAGGAAGTGCTTGATGGTCGGCCACGCCGTTTCCATCCACTCCGAGCTGTAGTGGGGATTGTCGCTGGCCACGCACTCGGCCCAGCCGTTGACGCCTTCACAGTGCGCCGTGACCAGGAGAATGCGGCGGCTATAGACGCGTCCAAAGCTCGTCTCGAAGAAATGCAGGAGCGGCATCTGAATTTCGCGGATGGTGAAGGCTTCGAGTTTCATGTGGAGCTTTCGTGGGTTGCCGTTCTCTGCGATCTCTGCGGGTGTTCTCCGCGCTCTCCGCGTTTTAAGATTTTGATTAGACCCTTGCAAGAACAAGATCTTAAATCGCTGAGCTCGCGGAGAAAAGCCGCGAAGATCGCAGAGAAAAGCGTGGAACCTTACGTTCCCTGTTCCTGCTTCTTCGCTTCCTGCCACAACGCTTCCAACTCCTCCATATCCGCTTCTTGCGGACTGCGGCCAGAGGCTCGTAATTGCTCCTCCATCCATTGAAAGCGGCGCCGGAACTTGCGATTCGTCTTCTTCAGCGCCGACTCGGAATCGAGCGAGAGGTAGCGTGCGATATTCACCAGCACAAAGAACAGATCGCCGACTTCGTCCTCTAGGCGATCTCTCAGGCTCTGCGGAATCTGCTGCGCTCCCGCGCCGGCGATGCCGCGCCCTTGAGGACGCGGCCCGGGCGCCGGAAAATCCTTGAGGTGCTCGCGCAATTCCCCGCTTTCCTCTCGCAGCTTGTCGAATAAGCCTTCGACGTTGGGCCAATCAAAACCAACACGGGCCGCCCGACTGCTGAGCTTGTAGGCTTCAAGCAGCGCCGGCATGGCGGTCGAAACGCCTGCCAGCAGGGACTCAGGCCCGTTCGCCCCTTCTGCTTTGACCCCAGCCGTCCGCTTGTTCTTCTCTTCGACCTTAAGCGCTTCCCAGTTGCGCAGAACTTCCGCGGAAGTCTCCGCCGTCACGTCTCCAAAAACGTGGGGATGACGATTCACCAATTTGGTGGAGAGACGGTCCAAGACTTGATCGATAGAAAACCGGCCGTCGTCCTGGGCCATTTGGGCGTAGAACAGCACCTGCAGCAACAGATCGCCCAGCTCAGCGGGAAGCTCATCCCAGTCGCGATTGTCGATGGCTTCCAGCACTTCGTAGGCTTCCTCGATGGTATAGGGCTTGATGGAATCGAAAGTCTGCTCGCGGTCCCAGGGGCATCCGCCCTCGCCCCGTAGTCGCGCCATGATGGAAACCGCGCGTTCGAAACGCTCTCCGGTAGTGGTTGGCATGGATGGGAACACTGTAAATGACAGGCGTCTGTGCGGGCAACGAGGCGGATGGAGGTACTTCCTCGGTTGAAATTAGCTTAGGAAATAACAAGGCGTACAATATTCGAGTGCCGGGGGCAAATGCTGGTGAAAATCCAGCCGACCAATCGGAAAGATGGGATTGGCGTCGTCTAACTCTTAAGACACCCCGGTTTTCCTTTGTACACCGGTAATTCCCTACAGACGTAGTGCTGCCGGCAAGACATAGCCGAGCTACGTCTCTACCGACTCCAACTGCCCCAGCGTGCGCACCATCTGGTCAGTCTTGTCCGAGATAATCGCATCCACCCCCCAACCGGCGAGCCGCATCATGGATGCTCTATCGTTGACCGTCCAGGCAAAGATCTTCCGTCCAGCAGCGTGGATAATGTGCACCAGCCTGCGCGTGATCAACGATTTGTTGACGATCACATACTCCACCGGCAGCTTGCGCCAGGCCATCAGCTCGCGGGGTTTGCCGCAAATGATCCCCACCGGAACCAGCGCGCTGCGGGCTTTCAGTTCCAACACCACTTCAGGAAGAAACGAGGAAACCACGTAGTCTCGCTCCGGCGGATGCTCGCGCAGAGTCGCGAGCAACCTGGACTCCAGCCCCTTGACCTTAAGTTCAATATCGAGGAAACCCCGGCGTCCATAACGGTGGACTACGTCCTCCAGTTGCGGAAGGTGCAGCAACTGCTTGCAGCTGGCGCGCCTCACCGTGATTCCTTCAACCTTGGCGTTATGGCAGACCAGGGCGCGTCCACAGGCGTTGGCACGGACATCGAACTCAAAGCCGTCACAACCCTGTTTGAGGGCAAGATCAAATGCGGCGATAGTGTTTTCCGCAGCAGAACCGGCGGTGTGACCGCCGCGATGGCCGAGAAGAAGAGGTCGGGCTGACATGGCCCTCATCTTACCCCCGTGCTTTCCGCCGCGCATGGCTACGGGTCACAGCTCTCGTGTTCCACAGCCTGTGGGTGCCTGTGGACGAGTGTGAGCGGCGAACCCTGGTGTCTCCAGGCTAGTCCAAGTCAAAGTCCCGAATAGGTTTACCGGTGTCAGGGGATTCCTTGGCGCGTTTCACGGCCTCCTGAAATTTCTTTTCCAGCAGATCGGAGGCGTGTTTCTGGGCTTCCACCGATTGGCGGAAAATCGAATCCCGCCGGCTATCCTGCTCGCGCATCGAACGGGCGGCCTCCTCCATGTCATTGAACGTCTTAGGCTTGACCGCCGCAGTATGCGCGATCACCGCTTGATTTTCGGGATCGACCTTCAGCACCGCGTTGCAGCACGGGCAGGTGACTTCGAAAGCTAAAGCCTTTTGTTTCATCCGGGGAATCATACCCCAAATGCCCCCTCAGTGAAGATGCAGGCGGATGGGAAAAATCTTGAATATGTTGAGCATCTCCCAGCCCAGCAGAACCACGGACATAAGAACCACCATAACGGCGAGGGTCTCGCCGAAACTCATGCGGGAGCGCGAAGGCTCAAAACGGCGGGCCGCCAGACTCAGAATATTCAGCGTGGCAAAGCCAAACACCAATATCCAAAGAATGTTGTAGACGTCGTCCTTCTTGTGGGAAAGCTCGAAGGCCAGCAACCACGGCTGCGGCACCCATGCCAGCAGCGGGCGGAAAGCACGCAGAGAAGGCAAGAAAAACAGCATGGGACGCGGAGTTCCTTTGAGAGAGGACGTTCTCACAATGCGCGCTTGAAAACGCTAAGATATTACCCTTTTCGGGGACGGAAGTCAGCGGAGAAGAACCTTCGGCGGCAGATAAGCCTGCGGGTGAATTAAGGCTTAACCACTAAGGACACAAAGGTACACAAAGGAAAACCTTTGCCGGCTCGCGGATGAACATCAAACTAGACGACTAAGCGCTTGGCGTTCCTTAGTGACCCTTCGTGTCCTTTGTGGTTACCAGCTCTTTGTTTGCGGCACAATGATTTGATGATCCAGGCAGTTGCTCTGATGGGCGTCGTAAAGGGTTTGCAGAAACTCCCCGCCGTAGCGTGCGATGAAGTACACGCCCGCTAGTTCGCGCTCCTGCAATGACTTGTTGGGATAGAGCGCATTGCTCAGCAAGTCCGCATGGCGGCCGATAATTTCGCTCTGACGCAGCTCGGCGCGCGAGGCTTTCGCGCGCAACTGGCCAAGCTGGTACTGCATCTTCTCGCTGGCATGGTTGGCGGAATCCACCAGAGTCTTATCCAGCCCTGCGAGGGCGTTCCCCACTGCGCTCATGGATTCTTTCAGGGCTGCCTCCGCGTGGTCGAACGCTCCCTGCAATTCCTGGGGCAGAGCGCGTCCGGCAAGAATTTCACGCAGCCGTTCGGGACCTGAAAAGAGGTCGGGCAACGTCGAGGCCATAACGCTCCAGTAATGATTGAGGTTTTGCCTCTACGATGCTGGCGGAGAAGCGCGGAACGATGGGAGTAATCCGTCCGGCCAGTATCTCGTAGACGACCGCCGCCTGCGCGAAATACGCCGCTTCAGCTGCGCCGCCGGTGTAAGCGAGCGTCGGCAGCAGGTAGTCTTGCACCACCGGCCGCAACAGCACGTTCGGGCTAAAATCCTGGGGCGCGGCCGCTATCCGCCGTAGCAACTCCTCCCGCGAAATCTTCTCCTCCGCCATAACAAACTTCGTGGCGCCATCGCGGTGGATGGGAACACGCGAACCATTGTGTAGACCAAATAGCAAAGTCGAAGAAGGCGAGACCTTCACCTGTGCGTGGTAGCCAGCGTCTTCCAACGCCTTGCCCCGCGCGACAAGAGTGTCCTCCAGTTCGGAGGCCCGTTCGATCGCCGCGCGATAGATGGGCTGCGCAATCCGATGGAGTTCCGGGTCGGAGGCATCCAACAAAATCACGCCCCACTCGGCAAACAAGCGGGAGAAGAGCTTCGCGAATGCGCTGCCCAGCGTCTCGCCCGGGCGATAACAATCGCGCAGCCAGCCCGTGACCTGCGTCTCGCCTAACAATCCGGCGGCAGCCTCCACGGCTTCCGTAATCTCCGGACCGAACGCCAGCGCGCTCACCGGAGCATCGGTCAATCCACCAGGAGTCGCGACCAGCTTGCTCAACAGCCCGTCTGGCCCCGGAATCGAAACGTGACTCACTTCGGCCAGATCGTGGTCCTCAGTCGCCAGCCAGAAAACCGGTACGCAATCCACGCCCGCTGACGTCGCCTCGTTCGCCAGCTTCACCGCGGTAAGGGCCTTGAGGATAGAGAACAGCGGCCCGCCAAACAGAGCTACCTGTTGGCCGGTCACCACGGCAGCCGCGCCCGCGCGCAGGCGGGCTATGTTCTCCAATGTCTTGGGAGACGCGCCCCAAGCGTTATTTTGGCGCTCCAGCGCCGCGGAAACTTCCTGCCGGCGGCTGGACTCGTAAACGACGCCCGCCGCTTCATCCTTAAACCATTCTGAAAATCGTGGGGATCGTGGATAGAATTGCTGGACTTGCGGTGAATAAGAAAGGAAGTCGGCGAAAAGCCGTGTGGTGTGCGGGATTTGGCCAAACGGCAAACACTGCGACTTCACCGGCGGTTCTCCTGACAGGATTGGACGTGGTCTGCCATAGTTTGGTCAACGCCCCTCAGCCGAAGCTCTTTGGCCAATACCTCATTGTACAGACGAGGTTTTAGTACAGATGCCCGGAAACGGCCAGAGATGCACAAAGCCTCAGCAGTTTTTACAACTGCGCTCTTTCTAATCTGCTCTTCACACTGTAGATTGACGCCGAGAGCCCAAGCTTGACGATGTCTCGATCAGCCAGATTTTTAGTGATCTTCGCTCTGGGAACCGCATCGGTCGCAGCCCTGGAGGCGCAGGATTCCTCCGTTGGCGGCACGCCTACCTTTCAGGCGCGATCTGAATTAGTGACCGTGCCGGTCGTTGTCACAGACAAATCCGGCGCTCACCTCGAACATTTGCGGAAGGAGGATTTCACGCTGCTCGAAGACGGCAAACCCCGGACCGTTACCACATTCGAGGAAGTTCAGAAGATGGCCGGCCCCCACTCGCAGACTTCTGCTCAGTCGAACCAATTCAGCAACGAGGCTCCCGAATCAGGGCCCGTGCACCTGACTATTCTCGTGCTCGATCTGGTCAACACTTCCTTCGAAGATCAGGCTTTCGCGAAACGTCAAACTCTCACCTATCTGGCGCAATCCATCGACAACTCCCAGCCCACTTCCATGCTGATGCTGACTCGCGGAGGACTCAAGGTAATCCATGACTTCGCCACCGACCCCAGAGTGCTAGCAGCAGCCTTGAACAAAGTGCGCGGTAGCCACGAAGTAGTCGAGCAGGCCAATCAGGAAGCAGTCCCGAGCGGGACATCGTCGGAAATTGCCCGGATGATCGAAATGGAACGCGAGACCGAACAACGGCTGGAGTCCCAGGAACGCGTCACCGCCATCGAGATTACGCTTCAGGCCATGCGCCAGATCGCGCAATATTGCGCCGGGCTCCCCGGGCGCAAAGCCCTGTTGTGGGCCAGTTCAGGCTTCCCTTTCACCGTGAACGAAGCCAGCATGATTTTTCAAATCGTTGGGCCCAGATTGGATTCCTACGCCACCGTCTCTCAGCTTTACGAAGAAACCTGGAAGGACCTGAACCAGGCTCAGGTGGCTGTCTACCCAATTGACGCACGCGGCCTGGTGAATCCTACCCAGCCAGACATAAGCATGGCCAAACCCCGACCCGAGTTCTACGCTCACGCCGATTGGCTGAACGAGGATACGTTGACAACCTTTCGGGCGTTCGCCCAGGCTACCGGGGGGCGCGCCTTCTACAACACCAACGATTTGGCCGGCGCTTTCCGGGAAGCCTCGGACGACAACCGCAGTTATTACCTGCTGGGGTATTACATCGACCGTAGTAAGAAAAAACCCGGCTGGCATCGGCTGGCAGTTAAGGTGAGTCGTCCGGGGTCGCGGGTGCGGGCGCGCAGCGGCTTTTTCTTCGCCGAGGCTGCGGCTGGGCACGCAAATGAAGACGCTCTGAAGCTCGCCCTCACTTCGCCTCTGGACTACACCGCGATCCCTATCACTGGACACTGGCAGGAAATCACGCCAGCACCGGAGCGCGGCAAGAAGAGAGTTCTGTTTCTTCTGACTCTGCCAGCCAATTCTCCCCAGATCGACGAACAAGACGGCAACCACATGCGTCTGCAATTCGCCGCTGTGGCGCTGACCGAGACCGGAGCCACCGCCGGCGAAGCCAGCAAGACCATGGACGGCCACTTGAAGCCGGAATCGGTCGTGCAAATTCGCACTCACGGTTTGGACTATCGCGGAGCGCTTATCCTGCCGCCCGGTGAATACACTGTCCACTTCGCCGTCGAAGATCAGCTCAGCGGGCGCATCGGCAGCGTTTTTTCGTCGCTGAAGGTCGAGCCCTAGGTTGAAAAAGCTTGAACTCGCCAGGCGTTTGGGCGGCGCAACGGTTCACCGCTGCGATAGCGGACTCGTTTTCAGCTTGGCTTTAGCCGCTGCGGTCGGACTGGCTAGCGCACTTGCTCCTCGCCTTCGTAAAATCATTTCTATGCCCGAGGCTCAATCTCTAACCCCGCTAACCCTTGAAGGCGCAATCGTTCGCCTCGAACCCCTTCACCGCGAACATGCGCCCCTGCTTTGGGACGCCGCTAAAGACGCGCTTGAAGATATTTTCCGCTGGGTTCCCTATCCCATGCGTTCTCTCGAGGACTTTCAAAACGCAATCGAGAAAATTCTGGATGAGCAGAGGCGCGGCCTATCCGTTCCATTCGCGACCCTCGAGCGCAGCTCCGGGCACGTGATCGGCAGCACACGCTACATGAACATGGACCTCTCCAACCGCCGCGTGGAGATCGGGTCCACCTGGATCGCACCGGCCTGGCAGCGAACCGCCGTCAACACCGAAGCCAAATATCTGATGCTGCGCCAGGCCTTTGAGGAGTGGCATTGCCTTCGCGTGGAGCTGAAGACCGACGCCTTCAATGAGAAATCGCGAAACGCCATCCTGCGCCTCGGCGCCAAAGAGGAAGGCACACTGCGCAAGCACCTGGTGACTTGGACGGGCCGGGTGCGCGATTCCGTGTATTTCAGCATCCTGGACACGGAATGGCCCGAGGTAAAGACCCGACTGGAGCACAGGCTCGGACGCGGCTGATTCGAGATAGCGACTCAATCCATCTTCCAACCGGGCGTCAAACGTTGTAGATTTGTTCCCGATGTTGAGTTGTTATACCCCTTCCTTGTTGTGCCGGATCGCTTGCGGCTTCGCTTTGGCCGCGATCTGGTCAAATACCGCAAGCGCCCAGGATATTGCCTCCGATACGAAGTTCACTGCGCGCACGGAACTCGTCACTGTGCCGGTGGTCGTGACCGGCAAGTCGGGTACGCACATTCATGGCCTGAGCAAAGACGACTTCCAAGTCCTGCAGGATGGCAAAGAGCAAAAAGTCGCCGTCTTCGAGGAGATTCAGAGAGTCGCCCAACCCCTGCCGCGTCCGCCCAGCCCGGGCGCCGTCTTCAGCAATCTGCTGCCCGGAAACACTGCCCCGCGTCAGTTGATGATTCTGGTTCTTGACCTGATCAATACGCCATTTTCGGAGCAGGCCAAAGCCCGGCGCGCATTGCTCGATTTCCTGCAGGAATCGGTCGACCGCGGCCAGTCCGCTTCCCTTCTGGTCGTGACTGGCAGGGGGATTAAAGTCGTTCGCGACTTCACCGCCGACCCGGCGCTTCTGGCTGCAGCTCTGAAAAAAGTGAACGGCGCGCAGCCGCTTACCGAGACTACGGCACGGGCGGAAACCTCGGATGACAACGCGCCCAGTGACCGCCCTCAATCGCCGGGCGATCTGGCTGACTTTGCCGAGGCCAAGCAGGACGAACTGCAAGAGGCGCTGGAAACCTTCGAGCTGCGCGTCGCCATTACTCTCACCATGGAACGCCTGGAGCAGATCGCCCGGGCCTACGGCGGCTTGCCCGGGCGCAAAGCTCTGGTCTGGGTAAGTTCCGGATTTCCTCTCGCCGTCTCTCAGCCGCCGCTGACCGTCAGCCGGCGGCGAACCAAGCCTCAGGTCAACGACATCTCTTCCGTGCTGCCGGCCTACGACAAAGCCTGGAAGGAATTGAATGAGGCTCAGATCGCGCTCTATCCTGTGGATGTACGCGGCTTGAGCAACTCCGCTTTCGTGGATGCCAGCAAGAAAATCACCAACCAGAATCAAAGCTATCTCGCCAGCCAGCAATGGTGGGACGAGGAGACCATCAATACCTTCCGTACCTTTGCCAAAGAGACCGGCGGCGTCGCCTTCTACGGCAGTAATGACCTGAAGGGCGCCTTCGAGCAAACCGCCGACGACAATGCCAACTACTATTTGCTGGGCTACTATCTTGACCGCTCGGAGAAAAAGGGCTGGCACAAATTAAGCGTCAAAGTACAGCGCGAGGGCGCTGAAGTCCGAGCTCGCGCCGGCTTCTTTCTAGCCGAGTCCATGAATGATCCCGTCAAAGCTGCGCAGATGGATATCCAAACCGCTCTTGCATCGCCGCTGGACTACACCGCGATTCCGGTAACCGCGCAGTGGGAACCGCTTCGCCCCGCTGATCCGGACAAAGATCAGAGTACCCGCCAAGATAGAAACCAGGGCAAGAAGAAAGCCGTCTTCGTGCTCTTGCTTGGGCCAAACTCGGCTCGGCCTGACGAAAGCGACCATAATCATCTGGTCGTCGACATCGCGGCGGCCGCGCTCACCGATACCGGGGCATCAGCCGCCGTCGCCAGCCAGACCATCGACGATCACCTGAAGCCAGCCGGTGTCGAGCAACTCCGTGATCGCGGCATGGGCTTCAAGGGATTGTTAACCGTCGGCCCGGGTCAATATACAGTGCGTTTCGTAGTCCGCGACCGGCTCACCGGACGCATGGGCAGCGTGGCCGCTCCTCTCGTCGTCGGGAAGTAGTGGCAGCACAAACCACGGGCGCAACTCACTCTCTCCGCTGGGAGTGTCCCAGATTTCCTGAACTGCTTTCTTTACGGCCTTTGCGTTCTTGCTTTGCGTACTTTGCGGTCAAAAGCTTTTTTCCCGCAGCATCCGGCTTGCAAAACCTGCAAAGAAGTTCCTAAAGAAGACGCGAAGCTCCCGTCAATCCCTTCGTAACCGCTTGTCGGCGATGTAACATGAATGAAGATGCAACTGTTGGCGCAATGGCGAGATCTTGTCTGGATAGCCGGCACTGGCGTGGGAACCATTGTCGTTGCTCTGGTGGTCCACTCCGGGTTCTTTGCCTTCGCCCGCAGTGTAGTGCGCCGCCGCAATGTGAGCGGGTTCTACGCGCTGCTGGCCAAGTACGAGGCCGGGCCTACGCGGCTGTTTCTGCCGCTTCTCGCTCTCACGCCGGTGCTGCCCTGGCTGCCGCTCTCGCCGGGCGCGCGCTCAACTCTCGAGCATGCCATCAGCCTCGCACTCATCGCTGCTGTCGCCTGGATGATCATCGGCCTGTTCGATGTGCTGCAGGACTTCGTTTCGCAGCGGCACGCCATCGAGATCGCCGACAACCTGGCTGCCCGGCGTTTGCGCACCCAGGTGCAGGTGTTGCGCCACATCGCCGCCGTCGTCGTCGCCCTGCTTGCCATCGCCGTCATGTTGATGACGTTTCCCAGCATCCGCCACCTTGGCGAAAGCTTATTCGCTTCTGCTGGTTTGGCGGCGCTGGTGGCGGGTCTGGCCGCTCGTACGACATTGACCAGCCTGCTGGCGGGCGTGCAAATCGCGCTCACCCAGCCTATCCGGCTGGAAGACGTAGTAATCGTGGAGGGCGAGTGGGGCTGGGTGGAAGAGATCACCATGACGTACGTCATTATCCGGGTGTGGGACTTGCGCCGCCTGGTGGTGCCGCTTTCCTATTTCATTGAAAAGCCGTTCCAGAACTGGACTCGCCGGACTGCCGACATTTTGGGTACCGTCTTCCTCTATACCGACTACACCGTACCGGTCGAAGAAATACGCCAGGAACTGCATCGCATTCTCGAATCGAGCGACCTCTGGGACCACAAGGCGTGGGGCCTGCAAGTCACCGATTCGAAAGAGCACACGCTGGAACTGCGGGCGCTCATGAGCGCCTCCGACGGTGGTCGCGCCTGGGACCTGCGCTGTCTGGTTCGCGAGAAGCTGGTGCAGTTTCTGCAGCAGCGGTATCCCCAGAGCCTCCCCAAAACCCGCGCGGAATTGCAACCTCTGCCCGAGGAAATTCGGCCAGCACCGGAAAAGCGGGCGATGGCCGGATAAGCACCTTCGAGGGCTGAAGCGACATCTAATAAATTGACTTCCTATCTGTTGCAACCTAGATTGGAAGCAGTTCTTTACAGGCCGATTCCCACCAGTGGGGGCGTCACGGCTTCGACGGAGATGCTTGCGGCCAAGAGGCATGCCGGGGTGCACACACCCGTAATCGTGTGCAAAATGATAATTGCCAATCAACAGATGGCATACGCAGCCTAACTAGTTTAGGCAGCCGCTTTCCACAGCTTCGTCCTCGGGCTGTGAGCGAGCGTCACACAGAGGGCTGCTCTTCTCGGCTACGTCTGGGCCGAGGGGTTAAGATTTCAGGCTAGCGGAACGCGTTTCTTGTCCGTTCTGATCGCGGGCCGCGAACGTCCTGGGGTAATGCCCAGGGCATGAACGCGAATAAGCATGTAGTCTCTTGACCAGTAACATTTTCGGACGCGGGTTCGACTCCCGCCGCCTCCACCATACTTCCTGAGACCTACCAGTGCACACATTGCTTGACATCCTAATCCCCTAAGCTACGATTGGGTTGGTTAGCGTTAAGCCAATGAGCGACCTACGAAGCCAGCTCGACGGTCTCTCCGCCGCGGAGAAAGTGGAATTGCTGGACGCGGTGTGGAAGAGTCTTGAGGCAGAGGCTTTGTCCCTCACCCAGGCGCAGCGGGCGGAACTGGACGCTCGCGTCGCGCGACATGAAAAGAATCCTTCCGATGTAATTCCTTGGCAGAAAGTCAGGGCGGGCTGTTTCAGAAGCCATGACCCTCCCGGTTTTCTGGACACCGGAGGCGGACGCTGACCTGAAGCAGGCACGGGCGTGGTATGACAACCTGCGACCCGGACTCGGAGAGCGTTTCGCGCTGGCGGTAGAGGTCACGGTCGAGGCAATCACAGAAAACCCGTTGCAGTTTCCCGTCGTATACCGGGGACGCCGGAGTGCGGCGCTTTCCTTATGGGTTATTCTTCGAGGTGCAAGAAACTAGAGTTGTCGTGATTGCCTGCTTTCATGCAGGCGCGATCCTCAGCACTGGCAAGCGCATTGGTGATATCAGGCTGCGAACGTCCTGGGTAAATGCCCAGGGCATGCACGCGAATAAGCATGTAGTCTCTTGTAACATTTTCGGACGCGGTTTCGACTCCCGCCGCGGGGGAACCTGGCGCAACCCTCGCGCTAACAATTGAAGCTCAACGTCCGCCACCAGCATCCAGTCCGTGAGGGATTCCTATGCGACCTGACATTGTTCCCGGAGCTATCTTCCCCGACTACGAGCTTTCCGACCAAACCGCGAAACGCCGCAAGCTCTCCGAACTGCAAGGACCGGATCCCATGGTTCTGGTACTCGGCCGCGGAGGTTTCTGCCCCAAGGACCGCCGCCAGTCGGAAGCGCTGGTTCAACTCCATCGTGAACTCGAAGTCGCCTACTGCCGGCTGGTCACGATCAGCACCGACAACATCACTCAAACGAACGAATACCGCAGCGGCGTGGACGCCCACTGGCCTTTCCTGTCTGATGCGGGGCGCATCGTGCAAAAGGATCTCGATATCGCCGAATATACCGACCCGTTGCACAATCCCATGATCCCGCACGTCGTTGTCCTGGAGCCCGGCTTGGTCATTTACAAGATCTACAACGGTTACTGGTACGTGGGACGACCCACGCTGGAAGAACTTCGCCAGGACTTGCGTGCGGTTACGAAAAAGTGCCGGCCGGACTGGGACATCACGACCCCGGAGATGAAGACTGCGTGGCAGCAGGGCCGCAAGGAACTCTTCTATCCGTACGGCAAAACGTACGCCGAAACTCTCGGTGAACAGGATTAGAGGCGGGTCTGTATGGCAGAAAAGAAAACGGCAATCGTCACGGGGGCGTCGCAGGGTATTGGTGCGGGTTTGGTCGAGGCCTTTCTGGAGCAAGGTTACAACGTCGTCGCTACGTCTCTGAATGCCAGTCAGTCCTCGATTCTCCCAACAATGACTCCATCATCCAGCCTGGTTCTTGTCGATGGCGATATCGGCAAACAGGAGACCGCTGCTAAAACTGTCGAAGCCGCGCTCAAGCACTTCGGAACCATCGATGTTCTGGTGAATAACGCAGGAATCTACCGCGCCAAGCCGTTCCTGGACTTCACGACTGAAGACTTCAATGCTTTGGTCTCGACCAACCTGATGGGATTCCTTTACATGACTCAACTCACAGTGAAACAGATGCTGAAACAGAAGTCGGGCAACGTTGTGACCATCTCCGCGGCGCTTGCCGATCAGCCGGTTGCCGGCATCAATGCCTCGGTCTCGATGATGACGAAGGGGGGCCTGAACACTGTGACCCGGAGCCTCGCCATCGAGTATGCAAAAGAAGGTATCCGCTTCAACGCCGTGGCCCCCGGTGTCGTGGACACACCACTTCACAAGGGCGGTCCCAGCGACCTTCTTAAGACAAGGCAGCCGATGGGGAAAATCTCAGAGGTAAGAGACATAGTCAACGCTGTTCTCTACCTGGCGCAGGCGGGCCAAGTAACCGGAGAGGTGCTGCACGTGGATGGTGGTGCTCACGCCGGATGTTGGTAAGTAAGCAAACTATCAGTTCAATTGCGGCCCAAGCCCGAAAGGACGGTCCCATGCCGTACCCGACTTTTTATCGCACGATGCAGATAGATGGGCTCTCCATCTTCTACAGAGAGGCCGGCTCCGAAAACGCGCCAACGATTCTCTTGCTGAACGGACTTCCCTCTTCGTCACGGATGTTCGAACCGCTCTTCGCCCGGCTTTCCGATGCCTATCACCTGGTCGCACCCGATTACCCTGGCTTCGGACACAGCGACTGGCCGGACCCGAAGCAATTCGCGTATACGTTCGATCACTATGCCGAGATCATGAATCATTTCACCGAAGCTCTCGGGCTTTCCCGCTGCACGCTCTACATGCAGGATTACGGTGGCCCCGTGGGTTTCCGCATGGCCTTGGCTCATCCGGATCGCATCGAGGCGCTCATCGTCCAGGACGCGGTGGCGCACAACGAAGGCCTGGGGGCGAACTGGAAGACGCGGCGAGCCTTTTGGGCCGATCGCGCGGCCAACGAAAGCGCACTGCGCACAAATCTGCTGTCGCTCGCGACCACGCGAACGCGCCACGTAGGGAGCGATCCCAACGTCGAACGCTACGACCCGGATCTCTGGACCGATGAATTTGCCTTTCTCAACCAGCCCGGCCAGGCAGAGATTCAAAGCGACCTGTTTTACGACTATCGAACCAACGTCGACGCCTACCCGAAATGGCAATCATGGATGCGCGCCAGGCTGCCGCGCCTGCTAGTGATCTGGGGTAAATATGACCTCTCGTTCGATCTCGGCGAACCGGAGCGCTACCGGAGGGACGTTCCGAACGCTCAAGTTCACGTTCTCGACGCCGGCCATTTCGCGTTGGACACGGCTGCAGATGAGATCGCCGCATTGGTTCGAGACTTTGTCAGCGGGTCACGCTCTGAGCCGTTGTCTCGACGCGTTGGCTGAAGCCGACATGAAAGCCCGCCATCACGCCGTAGGCGCGCACACCGGTTCGACGGCGACCGCCTCGGGATTCGGAAAATAATGGCGTTGGAAGTACAAAGCCACATTGACGAGTGCGATCATCACCGGCACCTCAACCAGCGGCCCGATGACGGCGGCGAATGCCGCTCCTGAGTTGATGCCGAATACCGAGACTGCTACTGCGATGGCCAGCTCAAAATTGTTGGAGGCGGCCGTAAACGCCAGCGTCGTCGTCTTGGAATAGTCCGCGCCCACTTTCTTGCCCATGTAAAAGGACACCAGGAACATCAGCACAAAGTAAATCAACAGCGGCACAGCGATACGCAGAACGTCCAAGGGCAGGCGGACGATGAAACCGCCCTTCAGGGAAAACATCACCACAATTGTGAACAGCAGCGCAATCAATGTCAGCGGGCTCACCCGCGGAACAAAGCTCCGGTTGTACCAATCGCGCCCTTTGGCGCGAACCAGAGTGGTGCGAGTCAAAAATCCCGCCAGAAACGGAATTCCCAGGTAAATAAACACGCTCTTCGCGATCTCTGCAATGGATACATTGACGACCGTGCTCCGAAGGCCGAGCTTGGCGGGAAGGACGGTAATAAAAACCCAAGCGTAGACCGAATAGAAAAAGACCTGAAATAGAGAGTTGAAGGCGACTAGGCCGGCTGCATATTCCGTGTCGCCCTTGGCCAGTTCGTTCCAGACGATAACCATGGCAATGCAGCGCGCCAGGCCGATCATGATCAGCCCCGCCATGTATTCCGGATAGCCGCGCAAGAATACGATAGCCAGAACAAACATCAAGATAGGCCCGACAACCCAGTTCTGTACGAGTGAAAGGCCCAGAACCCGCTTGTTGCGGAAGACTTCATGCAGCTCCTCATACCGCACCTTCGTGAAAGGTGGATACATCATCAGAATGAGTCCTGCTGCGATTGGGATGGAAGTGGTCCCGACGTTGAAGCCATTCAGAAAAGGCACGACTCCCGGCACAAGCCAGCCCAGCACGACGCCCGAGACCATCGCAGCGAAAATCCACGCGGTCAGATAGCGGTCCAGAAAACTGAGACGGGTTGTCGCTTTCATGAGTAATCCCCAAGCTGCGGCAGGCTGACCCCGGAGCAGGCCCCTTATTCGTGGGTAACGGGTGTCATGGTCTGGCCGATGCGATCAAGTTCCCTCTTCAGTGCAAGGCTGTCGAGCGCCTTCAGCGGAAGGCTGAGAAATAAGCCGATTCTGCGATCCAGCACAAAAAACGCCTCGCGAAACGCCCGCTCAACCTCCGCCGCGCTTCCGCGGACGGCCGCGGGATCGGGAATACCCCAGTGGGCCGTCACCGGTTGTCCGGGCCAAACCGGGCAGACCTCTTTGGCGGCGTTGTCGCAAACCGTGAATACGAAGTCAAGCTTGGGAGCGCCGGGCTGAGAGAATTCGTCCCAAGCCTTGCTACGCAAATCCTGGGTTGGGATGTGCGCTATTTCGAGCTGCCTCAAGGCCTCGGGGCGAACTTTTCCTGACGGATGACTTCCGGCGCTGTAGGCAGTGAAATTAGGCCGGCCTTTGAAGTTCAGAATCGCCTCAGCCATGATGGAACGCGCCGAATTGCCCGTGCACAGAAACAAAACGTTGTAATGACCTTTCATATCATTCTCTCCTTGGTTGCGCTCTCCTACTTGCAGCAAGTCGGTCCGCAACATGCGCTCGGTACGCCCGCGGGCTTGACGGCACGAACAAATGCGCTCATGAACTTGCCATCCACCTCTGGTGCAATCGCGTCCACATCGACGCCTGCCGACGAAAGAAACTCACGCGCATCCTCGGCCCGATAGACCCGTGTCGGCTCGATGTCAATCTGCTCGAAACCTGCGGCGGAGAGTTTGCTGCGATATTCGTCGTCTCCGAGCGCCCCGGCCACGCAGCCGACCCACAGAAGAACGCTCTGTCGAATTTCTGGCCTGATTTCGCCTCTGGTCACAACGTCGGAGACCGCAAAGCGGCCACCCGGCTTCAGCACCCGAAAAGCCTCTCGCAACACGCGATCCTTGTCCGCCGAAAGGTTGATCACGCAATTGGAGATGATCACGTCGACCGAGTTGTCTGGTAGGGGAATGTGCTCGATCTCGCCCTTCAGGAACTCGACGTTCTCCGCGCCCGCTTTGCGCTTGTTCTCATTGGCCAGCGCGAGCATCTCATCTGTCATGTCGAGGCCGTAAGCCTTGCCGGACGGCCCGACTCGCTTCGCCGAAAGCAGGACGTCCACCCCGCCTCCCGAGCCGAGATCGAGAACAACTTCGCCCGAATTCAACTTCGCCAGGGCAGTCGGATTCCCGCACCCGAGCGAGGCCAGCATGGCCTCTTCCGGTACCTGGCCTGCTTGGGAGGAGTCGTACAGATTGGAGGTGATGGGATCGCAACTCAAAGCGCTCGCCGCAGTGGCGCCACAACATGCGCTGCCGCCACTCTTCACCCGCAAGGCTGCCTGGCCGTACTTTTCTTTGACTACTTCCTGGATATTGGGGCTCATAATCACTTCTCCTATTTGCAAAGCTGGACGATAGCCTGCGGTTTGACTGCCTTATTTCTGGTGCAGCATTCGGCGTAGAGGAATTGCAGCAGCTCTTGGAGCGCTTCCGTGTTGGCCGTGTAGCGCAGAAAAGTGCTTTCGCGGCGCACGTTCACCAGTTCTTCGTTCTTCAGTTTTTCCAGATGGTGGGAAAGCGTGGAGTTCGGAATATCCAGCTCGGTCTGGATATCGCCCACGACCAAGCCCTCGGGATGCGCCGACAGCAGCAACTGCATGATGCGAAGCCGTGGCTCAGTACCCATCGCGGAAAGCATGTCGGCGTACTTTGCCACCTGCTCCGTGTTCTTCTTCTCTACTGCCGTTTGCATATTTCGATAATTGCAGAAATATGGTTTGATGTCAAGCTGAAACTTGGGACTCGTGTCCCTGGACGCGAGTTGGCGCTACACGCCGGCAACAGCTATGCGGCGCAAGGGTACTGTTTGCCAGGCTCTGGTTGTTTGGGAAGCTGCATGGGGCTTTTGCAGTTTGGATAGTTCGGGCACGAAAGATAGGTGCCGAGTCGCGACCATCTTAAAACAAGGCGGGCAAAACAACGCGGACATCGGGGGATCGCTTTCATACGCCCATTGAAGTATTTTTCTGTGCTGAGAGCAATACCGAATTGACCGTAGCGCGTTGCTCGGAGTCTAAGGAAATCCCTGAGGGCAAAGTAATACTTACCGACTGACTTTTGAAAACTGATCCCCGGATAACTTCATGTGCGTTCGCGCCATCTGATCGCCCGAGGTGATCTATGGGAAAGAAGTCAGGGAATGGGCACGCCACATCGGAGGATATTCTCGACCAGCACGACGAGGATTTGGACAACGTTTTGAAAATAGGGTTGACCATCCCGCCGGGGCCCGACCCCGACACTCCGAATCCCGTGGGGGACAAGCCTGCCAACGATCCCGATTTGCCCGTGGGCGATAAGCCGCCGTATCCGACCGGCGACGGGAAGGCTCCGTAGCGGCCAGAGATCGCCTGCTGATCGGCGGTACGTTTCTTCTTTGTAAATCTCCTTGCAATCGATGGGAGAAGCTTCGATAATGCCGTCACTTCCCCGCTGTTTCTGAATCAGGGCCCCAACAATCCAATCTCAAGCCGACTTTTGGCGAGCCTCGGCCTCAGGAGGACCAATGCCCACTCCTACGAACGCGGGTGGTGGAGTCACTCCACCCAAGCAAGAAGCCCCCAGCCCTGCAACCCCTTCGCCTGGCCGCGCATGGTACGTGGACGAGATCGTAGTCGCCAGTTTCGCTTTCTTAGGTTTCGGAGGCGCGGTTTTTCTTCCACTCCACTTTGGCTTTAACAACGTTCCCCCGATCGTCGTCTCCTTTCTGCTGGCAACTGGACTGGCTGCCCTGACTTACCGGTACCTTGGGGGCATCCCGGGAACTTCGCTTACGATCGGTGCCCTGAAGCTGGGAGGCACGCTTGCGGCTTTGGTGGGCATAGCATTGCTAATCAACAACCAGTTGGTTCCTGAGGTCCAGCCGGCTCAGGTCTGGGATCTCTACGGCAACGTGGCTTTGGGGGACAAGGGAGCCGCAGATCAACTGCAGGACGCTGATTTCGCTATATTCCCAGCCAACGCCTCTCCTGCGCCGAATGGGGATTTTCACCTGCGTTTCATTTTCGACCCTGGGAATCCGCCGTATGTGACTATCAGGCACGGCAACTATGGGCCGGTGACGATTCCGCTCGAACCCGGGAAGCTGAAGACATTCGATCCCGATTTCAAGAGGCAGGGCAATCTGATCAACATAAGTCATCCTGTGGTTCTTCCCAATTCGGGGATTCAGGGAGATTACAAGGATGCTTCGCCGGCAAAACCTGCCGACGCCGCTCAGTTGGCCGCCTACTCCGCCGCGACGGCGTCCCAGCCTTCCGATCAAGGGAGCAAATAATGAAGCTGCAACGCGAATTGAAGGTGAGGCATCTCAGCCACAGGCTGGCGCCGGCTCTTTTGCTGTTTGCAATTACTTCCGCCGCCGCGGCTGCGACCGTTCGTGGGCGGCTGGATCGCGTCTACGCGAATGGAGTCCGATATCCGGCTGTGGGGGTGGCGGTCACGCTTTACGGTCAGAATGTGCGTAGATCGGCTCCAGCTTATACCGGGCCTGATGGACTCTACTATCTGTACAACATACCTCCCGGGAGCTACTACCTGGAAGTCTGGACCTCACGCGATCCCGGGGCTCGGCCGGCGGTTTACCCGGTTTCGGTTCGGGAACCTTATACGGATGTTGCTCCGATTGTGGTGCATTAGGCACCAACTACCATAGGTGTCACAGGCTCCCTGTGCTCCCCTATGGTTAAGATTTTATCCTCTGCTGCTCTTACTTGCTTACCACCGAGAAATCTTTCAAGCAGGCGGCAAACTTCTCTCGCGCGTCAGGATGGAATTTGAAGATGGATTGCACCGCCGCCACATTTCTCAGGCTAGTCAGAGCGGCCCAGGAAAGGCCGCCCTCTTTGAAATACTTGCCGATATTGTTGGCGTAGAAAATAAAGAAGAACACAAAGAATTTGTAGGCGGTGGGGTAGTTGAAGCTGATCTTCGAGTTGATGGAAACCGTTCCACGCCCGAAAGCATTCTTGAGCAGGAACTGGAACGTGTTGCTGGAGACTTTGATGTCGTAGTCTTTCCCGGGCAGTTCCGCGAAGTGTTTCTCGAACAAGGCGATCTCGACGACTTTGTCCAGGTCCGTCACGTACACCTTAAGAGCAAAAGGTTTGCCGGCCTTGCTGGCCAGTGCAAGGTCATTCTTTTTCCACAGCTCGTCAAAAAACGCCAAATAGTTCTCCCGCAGAGCCGGAATTTGGATCACTTCCTTGTCGGAATCCTTGGGCGTCGCGTCGCGATGCTTGCCCTCCCAGAAGGCAATCGCGTGTTGGTTGGGTTCGGAGTAGTCGGTCCCCGCAGGGGGGACAACCGGAATGATTTGGTTCGGGCACGGGACGATTACCACGCCAGTGCCTTCGGCATTGAGCTTGGCGACCGCCGGCTTGAGCCAAAAATAATCGTTCCAGTAGAAATTATCCACGTGCGAGAAATATACGTAGCTGGCAAAAAGGATCGTCTGTTTCGGCTTGAGGGCCTTGCGGACTTGTATGACGCGGTCGAGCACCGACTCGTGCTGGTCGCGGGGAATCTCGGAATCGCCGGCGTTGCCCGCCCAATTGGCGTAGCTGAACTGAATCGCAATCGTATCCACCGTTCCGGCGGACTTTGCGATGCTCTCCAGTACGCCTCCCAATTCCACGCGGGCATCATTCACATTCAGGAAGGTAGAGCCATCGGGAAAGCGAAACAGCATCGCAGAGTCGTATCCGTCGCAGGTGAACAGGGTGCACCTTAGAGTGCCGATGGCGGTTTCCTTCTGGTCGGGCACCTCGATCACCTCATGCCCTTTGCCCTGAAGGTAGTTGAACACCTTGCGATCGTTCGTCGCCTGGTAGAGGAATCGCCTTCCGCCCTTGATATCCTTAAGCGTGGGAATAGAAAAGTGGTCGGGATGCTCGTGCGAAAGCCAGATGTAGTCGAAGGCGATCTGATTGATATCGTGGCTATTTTCGTTCAGTAAGCGCCATCCGTTGTCGAACACCGCGCCCTTGAACCAGGGATCGCAAAGCACTGAAGTCGATCCGTCGGACACGAGAATGCAGCTATGGTTGATGAACTGTAAGCGGGACCGACCGACGTCAGTTGTCATTCGAGGACACCTTGAAATTACCGTGGAACGGGAATCTTGCTGCTGCAACACTCACAAAAATAAGCCTTTCCTATCGCAACAGAGGCCGCCGGGGTTGTCAAGATTTTGCCAGGCCGGATGCAAAACTTTCGTTTAGTGCATTTGATCCTTAGAAGAACTCCGTGTCCAACGATGCGATGAATTGAATTCCCGGAACGATTTTCCCGACTAGGCTTTTGTCGTTGGTCAAGAAAAGATCGGCGCTCGCTTGGGCGGCGCACGCCAAGTGAATTGCATCCGCCGGAGCAACGCCGAGTCCTCCCCTGATGCGCGCGTAGTGATCTGCGGTTTCAAGGGTGAATGGCACCACCTCAGAAACCACACTTCGCAACATCTGTTTCGACTCGTTAGCGAGATGCGAAGTGCCTTTGCGGTGAACGCCAGCTAGCACCTCTCCGAAAGCGAAGGCCCCGGTAAGCAATTGGTCCTGCCGCTCCTGCATGCGCGCGTGGATCGCATCCACTCGCTTCGCAAATTGCGGATGGTCTTCCAGCCAGTAGATAAAGAGCATCGTGTCCCAATAGATGCGGCTCACTTCCGCTCGCTTGGGGCATAAAAGTCTTCACGCTCAGCGCGGAGATAGGCTTCGCCGCCACCTAGTTCTGCAAAGACATCTTTAAGGGCCCCACGCAAGCGGGTCCAAGGATCCTCCTTCGGAGCAGAGGAAGATTCCTTGTCCACAAATTCGTAGGTGTAGACGACGGTCGTACTCTGTCCGGACGGGGGACCGCTCCTCTCTACGAGCCGCAAATTGTTCTGCTGAAGGAATTCGCGAGTTCGCAATGCGCTACAGACCGCAGGAGCGCGTCCACTCAATCCCATATCCCGGACAACGTCCCCTGTTCTAATCGAAAAGACGTTCGTCTTTTGGCGACGCGCGGGCAGCACATATCTCTCTTTTCCGTGCATCCGGATTTTGTCGGCGTCTGTCATCGCTCTAAACTCCCTGGAAGTTGCTATTTTCAAGTGAAAGCATAGCATAGAATACAATAGCGTATCAAAACAGTATTGACACATAATATGTGTACACATATTATGTTCCCGGTGAACGTGACTCTATCTATCGATGACCAACTGGTCGAGCGCGCCCGCAAGAAAGCGAACGCACTTGGCAAGAGCCTCAATCAGATGATCCGCGACTACCTGCAAAAGGTGGCCGGCGGCGATGATCCAGAGAAGAGTATCGAGGAGTTCAAACGCCTTTCCGGTCAAGGACATTCGCGGGGCTGGCGCTTCAATCGCGACGAGATTCATGAGCGCACGTAGCTTCTTCGACACCAACGTCCTGGTCTACGCGGACGACAAGGCAGCTCCCGCGAAGCAACGGCGTGCGATTGATCTGGTGGCCGAGCATCGTTTGGCTGGGACTGGAGTCGTGTCTCTGCAGGTGTTGCAGGAATATTTCGTCACCGTTACCCGCAAGCTACAGGTGGATGCGCGGGTCGCTCGACGGAAAGTTGAACTGCTTGCAGAGTTCGACGTCGCGGCCCCCGATGTCACGGATATTCTTGCAGCCATCGACCTGCATCGTTTGCACGGATTCTCTTTCTGGGATGCTTTGGTCTTGCGGGCGGCCAAACAAGCTGGCTGCAGCGTCCTTTTGTCAGAAGACTTTCAAGAATTGCGAGAAATCGATGGGGTCCGCATCGTGAATCCTTTCCGATAGGCGCTCGTCGGCTGTTGTTAGCAAGTCAAAATGTCCGCTTTTTGTAGCAAGTGACATGTCCGGTTTCAAAGTTGTGCCCTCGCCGCTGGGGTTGGGTGGGTTTTGGGGAAGGGGTGCAGGGGAAGGGGGTAAGTTCCCCTTCCCCTGCTTAGCGATGTAGAGGCCGCGGGCAGCAGGGGAGCACCGGTGGCGTCATAGCGGCCCAGGCAATGCGGTCCGTAGCTCAGGCTTAGGGTTCCATCCAAGTGCTGGTGCGCGGTCACACTGCAGCCCGCGAGCGTTCCCCGCCACTTTACCGGCTCGATCTGCAGGGTCAAGTTCTGCAAGCTGACGGTGTTGTCGCGGTTCACCGTGCGTTCAAATTGCAGCGAGAAGACGCGATCGAGATCGCGACGCCGGCCGGGCACAAAAGCGCTGCCCCGCTCCGCCGCCACGACCTGGAAGCGGCGATTGAACTCGGCCACGTAGTGCTCTCGCAGGAAACGATTGGCCTGCTCCAGAGTGGTGCATCCCGCCAGCCGCAACTCCTGCGGCAGGCGTCCCTGCCAGGTGCCAAAGCTGCGCTCGCTGCGTCCTCGTGCCTGGGGCGAGTAGGCGGGGATCATGCGAATGCCCAACTCGCGCAACGCCCGTCCCACCTGGGTGAGACGGTGAGGATCGACCGCTTCTCCCGCCTTCGGAGTCAGCCAGAAATGGCTGCCGCGATCGCTGTACAAGGCGCAGAACAGGCCTTTGCGCTCGATGACTTCCTGCAGCCCGGCCATCACCGTCAGCGTCGATTCCTCTTCCACCAGTTGGGCGTAATAGATCTCACTGGTGGCATCGTCCAGAATCACCAGCAGGTCATGCCAGCGCTGGTCCTGAAACCAGCGGTGCCGGCTGCCGTCGATGTGCAGCAGCATACCCGGCAAGGGCCGCCGCGGACGCCGCTTGCGATGCACCCCGCGCTTGCGTCCCCGCGCCACCAGCCCCGCCCCTTGCAGCACCCCTTTCACCCAACTGTAACTGAGCGTGATCTGGTGCTGGCTGGCCAGCTTCTCGTGAAAATGCCGCAGGTTTAGATCGAAGTACTGGTCTCGATAGAGACCCAGCACTCGCTCCACCACGGCCATGGGAACTTTCTTCGGCGAAGGCTTGCCCCGCCGCCGGTCAAACAGCCCGCGAAAGCCAAACTCTTCATAGCGTTCTCGCCAGCGCCGCATGTGCCGGTCGCTGATGCCGATGATCTCGGCCGCCTGCCACCAGGTGATCTTCTTGGCCATGGCCCGCAGAATCACTTCCTGTACTTTCATTGCCCGCTCCATCGCGGCCTTCGGGTAGGAATCCATGCTTCGCATGGTCTCCTACTCTCACCGCCCGCAAAGCGGACAGATCACTTGCTAACTCAACCGGACATATCATGTGCTAACGACAATAGGCGCTCGTCGGCTTGACTTGCCAGACCTTACTACGCTACTCTCGGCCCGACCTCAGGACGCACTCGCCGTCGGCGCTGGCTGAGGTTCTCCCTATAAGAATCCATCAATGCAGTTTGACGACCGAGGAGGTCGGAAATGAAAAAGCCCGTTCAGATGTTGCTGGTGTTGCCGCTTCTATTAGGCTGTCTAGGTCTTGCCGCCGCGCAGGACAAGTCGATGGGAATGGAAATGGGAATGACCACGCCGCCGCCCAAGGTGCTGGTAATCTTCCGCGAATACGTGAAACCGGGCAAAAGCGGAGCCACCCACGAAAAATCCGAGAGCGCTTTCGTGCAAGCGATGACGAAGGCGAAGTGGCCTACACATTATTTCGCCGCTGATTCTCTCTCCGGCAAGCCGCGTTCCCTGTTTTTCACCGGTTACGATTCTTTCGAAGCCTGGGAGAAAGACAATCAGGCGGTGCAGAAAAACGCCACGCTTTCGGCGGCTCTTGACCGCGCGTCAGTGGCTGACGGCGCATTGTTGGACTCGGCTGACGGCAGCGTGCTCACCTTTAGCGACGAATACAGCCTGCATCCCGCAGTCGACATCGCCCACATGCGTTATCTCGAGATTTCTCTGTACCACGTGAAACCCGGACACCGGAAGGACTGGGACGATCTGGTCAAACTGGTGACCAAGGCTTACGAGAAAGTGCCCGGTTCGCATTGGACTACTTTCGAAGATGTCTACGGCCAGGGGGAGGGCGGGACGTTTGTGGTGATCGTTCCCATGAAGTCCGCTGCGGAAATCGACGTCATGTTAGGACAGGGCAAAGACTTCATGGCGGCCATGGGCGAAGATGGCATGAAAAAGCTCGGCGAACTCGAGCAGGCAGCCATAGACAACACGTTCCACAACCTGTTCATCTTCAATCCGAAGATGAGCTATCCACCGAACGAGTGGGTGAAGGCCGATCCGGATTTCTGGAAGCCGAAAGCGGCGATGGCCATGCCGGCAGCTAAGAAGCCAGCCGAGAAGCCGGCCAGCCAATAACGACTCACGTAGCCCCGGACGCCTTCGTCCGGCGTCGGGTTTTTGGCTTAGTCGAAACAGGGGGCGGACGAAGGTGTCCGCCCCTACGTGTTTAGTCGAAGGCCCCCTGCTTAACGCACTTCGCCTTTCACGATCCTCAGGGCGTCGTCGAGGCTAGCCTCGCTGGCACCGGATCGCGCGCCGCTTCCCTCCACCACACTTGGCAGTGTGTCGCCCTCGCCGGGAGCGAGAAACAAATTGCTTTCCAAGCCATGCTGCTTGGTATAGAGGTCGTAGTACCGTCCACGGGCGGCGTAGAGTTGCTCGTGGTTGCCGCGTTCCACGATCTCGCCTTGCTCGACCACCAGAATTTGATCGGCGCTGCGGATCGTAGAGAGCCGGTGCGCGATCACGAACGTGGTGCGGCCCTCCATCAGAAACGACAATCCGTGCTGGATCAGCGCCTCGGATTCCGAATCGAGGCTCGAGGTCGCCTCGTCGAGGATCAAAATGCGCGGATCGGCTAGGATCGCGCGGGCGATGGAAATGCGCTGCCTCTGTCCGCCGGAAAGCTTTACCCCGCGTTCGCCGACCACGGTTTCGTAGCGATCGGCGAAGCTCTCGGCAAATTCATCCACTCGCGCGATACGGCAGGCGCGCATGATCTCCTCTTCGCTCGCATCCGGACGAGGAAACGCAACGTTCTCCCGGATGGTGCCGTCGAACAGGAACGATTCCTGCAATACCACTCCCAGCTTGGTGCGATAGGAATTCAGCGACACCGTGCTGAGATCGATGCCATCTACCAGGATTCTTCCCGCCGTCGGTTTGTGGAAGGCCGAGATGAGCCCGATGATGGTCGATTTCCCTGAGCCCGACGATCCCACCAGCGCGGTCACCGTTCCGTGCTCGGCGTGGAACGAGACATCCCGCAGAACTACACGGCTCCCGTCGTAGCTGAAGCTGACGTGGTCGAAGTCGACGTCACCGATAATTTCAGACAGCGCAACCGTTCTCCCGGGATCGACATCTTCGGGCTGTTCGGTCAGGATCTCGTGCGTGCGCTCCAGGCCGGCGATGGCTTCGGTGAGCTGGGTGCCGATCGAAACCATTTGCACGATGGGAGCGATCAGAAAGCCGAGGAACAAAGTGTAAGTAAAGAAGCCGCCAATGGTTAGAGTGCCGGCCATGATCTCGCGCGCTCCCACATACATAATGACCGCGCCCACCAGCCCCAGCAGCACGCTGGAAGAAAGACTCATCACCGAGGTAGCGGTCAGCGTGCGCATTACATTGTCGAGCAGGCGCTGCACTCCGGCGGCAAACACCGAGTGCTCCCGGGCTTCGGCGTGGTAGCCCTTGATCACCCGGACTCCGCCCAGCGACTCCGTAAGGCGTCCGGTAACATCGGCATTGATCTTGCCGCGTTCGCGAAAAATGGGGCGGATGGTTCCGAAGGCCTTATTCAGCGCCAGCCCGAAGCACAGCAGGAAGCCGAACGCCACCATCGTCATGAGAGGGCTGATGCGGAACAGTACCACCAGCGCGATCCCTGAAGTAATTAACCCACCGCTGAAGTCGATGAGTCCGGTGCCCAGGAGATTGCGCACGCCTTCCACGTCGCTCATGATCCGCGAGACCAGTGTGCCGGCCTTGTTGGCGTCGTAGAAGGCGACTGGCAGGCGTCCGATGTGGCTCTGCACTTTGCGCCGCAGCTCGGCAATCAGGCGCTGCGCAGCCTTGGAAAGCAATTGCGTGAGGGCAAACGACGTGACTCCCTGGGTCGCAGTGGCGGCCAACACCAAGAGCACCAGCGATTTCAAAAGTTCTACGTGATGCTTGGCGATGACGGTATCAATCAGGAAGCGCGTGGAGTAGGGCAGCACCAATCCTGAAACGCGATTGACGATCATCAGCAGGAAACTAAGAGCCAGCAGCGCGCGCCGTGGACGGACCAGATCCCACAGGTCAGGAAGGATGGCTCGCAGAGTTTGAGCGCTGACTTTCTTACGGGCTGGAGGCGGATGAGGCGCGGCCATCGACCTTTTGACGCTCGCCGCGACCGCGGAGGTTCATTTTTCGAGTTCCTACACTTCGTCCGGCCGGTCCTCTTCGAATAGGACGCGAACCAGACGGTACGCAACCATCGGGATTACCACCATGCAGCCGACCGCGCCGATTGCAAACATCCAAGTCAATAGGCGAGCCACCACTTCAACCGCAAGATCAGGCATGTTGCGCTCCTGGAACCGGGGCGCATTATGTTCTCCCTGAAATCGGGATTCAATCATCCTGAGGTATGTGCATACGTTCGTATGGGTCGGAAAATAAATGAGTTACGGCATGAGGGGAAAGGCCTGAGTTGGGTCGGATTTACGGTGCCGGTTGCGGGGGAAGCGTTTCGACGCCGGTTCGGCTGAAAACAAAATATAGAAGCCATTGGCTGGCAACGCTATGTCCGTCCACGCGCGCTGGAGCGAATTTCCAGTCATGTGCCGCCTCCAGGGCCAGACCTGCAAAGTACCTGCTGGGGCCGGGGGAGTCCAAGTTCGCCTCCTGTACGTTGCCCGACGCATCCACAGCCACTTTCACCGTGACTCTAATTTTGCCCTGAATCGTGTTAGCTGCCGACAGCGGCACATCGGGCAGAATTCTCTGAACGACAGCCCCCGGGTCGGTCTGGCTCGCTGGCCGGCCAGGCATCGCTGGCGCGCTCGCTGATCCAGATTGAGGCCTGGAAGAAAGCGACTTGGCCGTCGCGGAAGACTTGCTTTCGGATTTCAGCTTACGGTCAGCCGCTGGAGGTGCAGGGGTTGCATGTGCCGCGGCCGCAGGCGCCGAATTCTCCCGGGCCACCTGCTTCTGAGATGGTACCGGCGAGTCTGCAGGGGCCGGTGGTACCTCGGGCCGATCTCCATCTGTGTCTTCAATTTGCGAAATCTGCCCTTGCGAATGGGAACCGCGCAGCCGCGAGACTCCAAACACCACCAGGGCCACGGCCACCGTGATCGCGATCGGGTAAAGCCACTTTGCGGGGAGCAGCTTCGCCTTCAAGGCGAAGCCGGACCTCGTCGTGCGAGACCCGGACGCAGGCTTCTCCGGAGCCGCCGCCAGTGCGGAAGCTTGCCCTGCATTCCATTGCAGCCAAGATGCCATGGCCCCGACTGTCCAGCGACGCTGCGGGTCAAGGCGCAAGCAGCGGCGCGCAATTTCGAGAAAAGGTTGAGGCACTCCCTCGGGCAGCACAGGTTCGGCGGCCGCAGTCGAGCCTGCACTCGGCTCGTCCAGCGATGGGTGGCGAAGCATTAGAGCCTCCACCAGCGTCATGCCCAGCGACCAAACATCCGCGGCGAAGGAAGTAGTGCCGCCTGTCGTCTCGGGAGCGTCGTAAGGGGTGGCTTCGCGTATGCCGTCCACACCCCGCCAGTTTGCTACACCCGAACTCGAATCGCCGGCCGCATACAGACCGTCGCTCGCCAGCTTCAGTTTATCCGCCACAGCCAGGATATTTGTGGGCTTCACGTGCCCATGCACTAAGCCCTTGTTATGGAGATAAACCAGGGCGTCCAAAACCGGTGGAAGCATCTCGTGTGCCTCCGCCGGGGTAAGCGGCCGCTGCGGAAGAATCTGCGAGAGGTCCTCTTCCGCACGCTCCATCACCACGTAGAGGAGAGCGACACCATCCAGTTCGCAGCGCCCCGACTCAAAGAGCCGCAGCAGGTGAGGATGGGACAGCTTAGACGCCAGCTCCCACCGGGCAAGCTGGGCAGCCGCCGTCTCAGGATTCGCCGGCACCAGCTTAATAACCGCGTCGCGGGGCGCATCCGCCTTGCGTTCCGTAAGAAACACAGCGCTGTGGCCGGAACCTCCCAGGTATTGCCCCAGGGGGAATTCACCATTCACCACTCGGCCCTCAAGTTTTTTCAAGGTCTCCATCATGCTGGCCGCGGCATCGGATGGCTTGTCCATCGCAGCGCCATTGTAGGTGATCCGAACCGATTTGATGGCTGGAGTTTGAGAGTCAAGATTAGATGAAGTGGACATCGCCGCTACCGCAGTTTGGCGTGCCTCTGTGTCGCTTTCAAGTTACAAAAGCCCGCGTCCGAGAGGCCTGGAAGTAACCATGATTCGAGCCACCCAAGTATATTGCGCAGGGGGCGTTACGCTGGACGGGTTGAAACCATCCAACTAGTCGCTCGCTCCGCAGCGACCTTCAACTTCTGACGGATGAAAGCGGGCATCACTTTTGCGTGCTGCAACCGCTTTACAAATCTTTACGATCAAGCTCACAACCATACTCACGCGGCTACGCTCTCACTTCTTTGAGAATGATCCTTCGCCGGATTTCAAGCTAAACTTATATGCCTTCTCTCTTTGGCGCTTGTAAAAGAAGTATGCCTTCCACGCAAAGACATCGTTGGCCGTCTCCCCTGGCGCGTATCGGCCCGTTCTGCTCTTCATTGCTGACTCTTAGTTTGGTGTTTGCCTGTGTCTCGATTTCAGCAGCGCAATCAACCTCCGCCGGACAACAGAATAAGGATCAGGCCAGCGACAACCATCCGGTGGAGACCATGTCGGTCAAAGTAAACGTGGTCAACGTGTTGGCCACGGTGCGCGACAAACACGGGAAAGTCATGGGCAACCTGGGAAAAGACGACTTCGTGCTCACCGACGATGGCCGCCCGCAATCTATCCACTATTTCACGCGTGAAACCGATCTTCCTCTTACCCTCGGCCTGCTCGTGGATACCAGTCTCAGCCAGCGGCGTGTGCTGGAAGAGGAGCGCACCGCCAGCCACGGATTTCTCAATCAGATGTTGCGCGCGGACAAGGACAAAGCCTTCGTGATTCATTTCGACCGCGAGGTTGAACTTTTACAGGACTTGACCTCGGAACCCGAAAAACTGGAAGCGGCGCTCGATGCCCTTAAAACGCCGGAGTTAACCCGGACTAGCAATGGCGGAGGCGGCGGATCCGACCCTGATTCCGGCTCTGGCCGCGGCTCCCACCGTGGATTTGGCGGAGGCGGCACGCTGCTTTATGACGCGATCTTCCTGGCGTCCGACGAACTGATGAAGAAGCAGCAGGGCCGCAAAGCCCTGATCGTGCTCACCGATGGCGTAGATCGCGGCAGCAAGGAAACTCTGGAAACTGCCATCGCGACCGCGCAGCGTGCCGACACCGTGGTCTATTCCATCCTCTTCAAAGACGACGAAGGCTACGGCGACCACGGAGGTTATGGCGGTGGCCGCGGTGGTTATGGCGGCCCCAGGATCGGCATCGGTGGCGGAGGGATGGGCGGCGGCATGGGCCGGCGCGGCGGAGGCGGCGGCCGCAGGTATCCGCAAGAGGAACGCCCGGACGGCAAGAAAGTCCTGGAACGAATTTCGAAGGAAACCGGTGGACGGTTGTTTGAAGTCTCCAAGAAAGAGCCGATCGACCAGATCTACGCCTCCATCGAAGAGGAGCTGCGCAACCAGTACAGCATCGGCTATACCCCGGACCGGGCCGGCGCGCCGGGCGAGGGCTACCATAAGATTGCACTCACGACGAAGCAGAATGGCCTGATCGTGCAGACGCGGGAAGGGTATTACTCGGACCGGTAAACCTTGAATGGTTGTCGTCCTGAACGAAGTTTTCCCGGCGCGAATGCGCAGGAAAGGCGCAGTCGAAGGATCCTTACTCAACCAGGGTCCTCACGGTCACGGGGAATCCTCACGCCGCCGCAAGTCGCGTTCGAACTCCCGGAAACGCAGGCGGTCCGTCCCAAGGTAGGGATGCCTCGACGGCGCCGGAGCCGCGCTTCGCTTGCTCCGGCTGGCTCAGCATGACAGAGATTGGCCCCGTTTATCCCAACCTCACAGCGGCGGCTCAATCGGCAGCGCCAGCGGCGGCTCCAGCAGGAAATCCAGCTTCGACATCTCTTCCACCGCCTTGCGTACCGCTTCTTCAGTCGTCGGCTCGAGCGTGATGACGAATGGCAGATCGTGCTTGTTTTCGCACGGTACCTGCAGCACCGAGTCCAGACTTATGTGCTTGGCGGCCAGGATTCCGGCCAGCGACGAAATAATTCCTTCGCGGTCCGTTACTCGAAATCTCAGATAATACGCGCGCTTCTGGCGGGTTACGGGAATCGGTTTGTATTGCCCAAGGCGTTTGTGCGCGAAGGGTGAGACGCGCTCTGGGCTGCCGTCGCGGATCTCGCGCGCCACACGCATCAGATCGCTCACCACGGCGACTCCGGTCGGCCTCGGCCCGGCGCCGCGACCGTAGTAAAAAGTATCTTCGCCGTAGAGTCCCTTTACCCAAACCGCATTGTAGGAGCCCTGCACGCTCGCCAGGATGGTCGAGGTAGAAATCATCGCCGGACGCACCGACAATACCAGCCCTTCTTCGGTTTGCCGCGCCGCACAGAGCAGCCGGATGGTGTGGCCAAGCCGCCGCGCATATTCAAAGTCGACGGGAGAAATCCGACGGATGCCCTCGGTAAAAATGTCCGAAGGCGTAATCTTCTCTCCGAATGCCAAAGCCGAAAGAATGGCCAGCTTGGAGCGCGCGTCGAACCCGTCGATGTCGTTGGTCGGATCGGCTTCGGCATAGCCCAGCTTCTGGGCCTCCGCCAGCACCGCGGGCAGGGCCGTGCCATGCTTTTCCATCTCGGTGAGGATGTAATTGCTGGTGCCGTTCAGGATGCCGTAAAGGGCGACGATGCGGTCTCCGGAGATGCCTTCTCGCAGCACCGCGTGGATGGGAATCCCGCCCGCGACGCTGGCCTCCATCGCGATATTGGTTCCCGCGCCAATGGCGCGCTCCCACATCTCGGCCCCGCACAGCGCCATGAGTTCTTTGTTCGCCGTGACCACGGACTTTTTGTTCGCAATCGCGGCATTAATAATGTCAGCGGCGACCTTGGTGCCACCCACCAATTCCACGATGATATGCAGGTCGGGATGAGCAATGAGCTGGCGCCAGTCGTTGGTCTTGAACACCGGGCCCAGCCCGTCCGGAACCTTCTTCTGCTCGATCCGCCGATCGCAGACCGCCGTCACCCGCAGCCGGAAGCCCAGCTTGAGGTCGATCTGCTCGGAGTTCTCGGCAAGGATGGTCAGCGCCCCCGCGCCGATGTTCCCCACCCCGACGATGCCGATGTTCACTTGCTCCATAACTGAGTAACAATTACGATTCGCCAATCATAGCATTGGCCACTGGGCAATCACTGCAACCTCTACGTCCCTTCCGGCAACCAATCTATGATCGAAACTTCGAGGAGGACGATATGCGCCGTAACTACGGATGTTTGCTATTGCTCGCCGCGGTTCTGGCTTCTCCGCTGGTAAACACAGGTTGCGCGGTTCGTGCCCGGTATTACGATCCGGATCACGGCGACTATCATCGCTGGAATCACGGTGAGGTCGTCTATTACAACCAGTGGGAAGTGCAAACTCATCGCGACCATCGCGACTTTAAGCAGCGCAACGCCGACGAGCAGCGCGATTACTGGAAGTGGCGCCACGATCATGACCACGATCACCACTAAACACCAAGCGCAGGACAATTCAGCATCCCACGGCGGGAGGCACCGCTCCCGCCTGCCTCTTTGACGCTTCATCCCTAGCCATCGCCCCGCCCGAGAGCTATATTTATACGGCTGAAAACGGCACCCTAAGGACTCTCTTCCATGAACCCATTGGCGAAGCTGAATAAGCAGTACATCGGCGGTGTGTGGCGCGATGGATGCAGCCAGAAGACGCTTACCGACAAGAATCCCTACAACGGAAACCCGATCGCCGATTTCAAGCTGGCAAGCCTCAAAGATTTGGACCAAGCCTACCGCTCTGCCGCCGCCGCGCAAAAAGTTTGGGCCGAAGTGAATCCCTTTGAGAAGCGGGCGATTCTGGAAAAAGGAATCACCTGGATCGAGCAAAACGAAAAGGACATCGCCGACATCATCATCGAAGAGTTGGGCGGCACTCATCTCAAAGCCTTCATTGAGATCATGCTGACCAAAACCTTCATCAAAGAAGCTTCGACCTATCCGCTCCGCATGACCGGAGAGATTCTCCCTTCGATGATCGACGGCAAGGAGAACCGGCTCTACCGCATTCCCGCCGGCGTGGTCGGGGTCATCAGCCCATTCAATTTTCCTTTCAACCTGAGCATGCGCTCGGTAGCTCCCGCGCTGGGCGCGGGCAACGGCGTCGTGCTCAAGCCACATGATGACACTCCCATCGTCGGCGGCACCCTCATCGCCAAAATTTTCGAAGAAGCCGGAATCCCCAAGGGCCTGCTGAACGTCGTAGTTGCCGACATCGGCGAGATCGGCGATGCTTTTGTCGAGCATCGCATCCCACGCATCATTTCTTTCACCGGGTCGGAAGGCGTCGGACGGCACATCGGCGGAGTCGCCGGCAAGGCGCTGAAGAAAGCCATCCTCGAACTGGGAGGCAACAGCGCGCTCATCGTGCTGCAAGACGCCGATCTGCAGACCGCCATCAACGCCGCGGTCTTCAGCCGCTTCGCTCATCAGGGGCAAGTCTGCATGTGCAGCAATCGGATTCTGGTGCAGCGCAGCGTCTACGACAAGTTTCTCGAAAAGTTCGTAGCCCAGGTTTCCAAACTGAAAGCGGGCGATCCCCAGGACCCCAAGACCGATCTGGGTCCGCTGATGAATCAGCGCCAGGCAGAAACCTATTCCAGACAAGTCCAGCGCGGCATCGATGAAGGCGCTAGACCGGTTCTCCGCGGAACAATGGAAGGAAACGTCGCCACCCCCACCATTTTCGCTGATGTCAAGCCCGACATGTGGGTGGCGCAAAACGAAATGTTCGGCCCGGCGGTGTGCGTGATACCCTTCGACACTCCAGAGGACGCGATTCGCATCGCCAACAACAGCCCCTACGGATTGAGCGGAGCGATTCACACCCAGGACGTGGAATATGGCGCGGAACTGGCCAAGCAAATCGACTCCGGCATGGTGCACGTCAACGATGGCACTATCAACGACGATCCGCTGGTAGCTTTCGGCGGAGAGAAGGCATCCGGTGTGGGCCGGCTCAATGGCAGGTGGGCACTTGAGGAATTCACCACGCTGAAGTGGGTGTCAGTACAGCACAAGCCGAGACACTATCCGTTCGAACCCGCAGCGTAGCCGGTGTGGAGTATGGGGTGAGGCGCCGGGCGCCTCGCCCGCGAAAGCGGCGGCACGAATTAGCCCAGGACGCGAGTAAAACGAAGGCGGGAAAATGAATCCCGCCAGAGATGGCACGCGCTCGCACTGTCGACGCCTTCTGATATTCGCTTCTTACCCATTATGCACGGAGACATCATGATTTCCAGAACCGCCGCACTTATATTCTGCCTCTCCTTATCGCTTGCCGCCGTCGCGCAGACCTCCGAGAAGAGTTCTCTAGTCGAAAGAGTAGGCAACACCGGCTTCGTGCGCGTGGAGGCCGACAGCTTCAACTCCCTCACGCCCAAACAGCAGGCCGTGGCCTATTGGCTCACGCAGGCGTCCATCGCCATCGATCCCATCGCCTACGATCAGTTCTCACGCTTTGGCTTGCGGCAGAAGCGATTGCTGGAAGAGATCGTCGCCCACCCCGCAGGCATCCATCCGGACGTGCTATCCAAGATCACGCAGTTTACCAAGCTGTTCTGGGGCAATCGCGGCAATCACAATGAACTCACCTCTCAGAAATTCCTGCCCACGTTTACCTTCGACGAATTGAAACAGGCCGCCCTTGTGGCCCATCGCCATGGGGCCATGAAGACAACTTATGCCGACCTGCCGGCCATCATCAGCGTGGCCCGGCTCAATACCGAACTAAACGAACTACGTGCGTCGCTATTCGACCCGAATTTCGAGCCAATGCTCACCGCCAAAAATCCCGAGGGCGGCAGGGACATCATCCAGGCCAGTTCAAACAGTTTCTATGAAGGCGTTTCGATGGAGGACCTGAAAAGCTTCCATGATGAGCATCCTCTCAACTCCCGAGTGATCAAGGATAAAGACGGTAAGCTGCAGGAACTCGCGTATCGGGCCGGGACACCCGATGGAAAAGTGCCGCCGGGCTTGTACGCCACTTATCTGAAGCGAGCCAACAGCTATCTCGCCAAGGCCCAGGAAATCGCTCCGCTCTGGCAGGCGAGGGTTATCCGGGACTTGGTCCACTACTATCAGACCGGCGATCCCAAGGATTGGCTACAATTCGGCATCGACTGGGTGCAGAGCAATGCCCAGGTTGACTTCGCCAACGGATTCATCGAGATTTACCGCGATGCGCGCGGCGCTAAAGGCAGTTCGCAAAGTTTCGTCAGCATCACCGACGCGGCCGTCACTGCCACCATGTTGAAGCTGGCTGAAAACGCCCGTTACTTTGAGAAGAAAGCGCCGTGGGCCGCGCAATACAAGAAGCAGGCCTTTAAGCCGCCGCTGATCAAAGCCGTGCAAACCCTGATTGAGACCGGGGATTTCGCCGTAACCACCATCGGCGACAACCTTCCCAACGAAAACGAAATTCGGGAGCACTACGGCTCCAAGAATTTCCTCTTTACCAGCAGTGAACGCGCGTTCCGAAACATTGGAGGCCATAAGATTGCCGAAGCGTTTGACGCCACTCCCGAAATCGTCGAGCGCAATGAGAAGTATGGCGACGAAGCCAGCGACTTGCTGGTTGCGCTTCACGAAGTCATCGGCCATGGCTCCGGCAAATTGAGCGAGCGCCTTAAGCAGGGTTCCGAAGCGTACCTGAAAGAGTATTACTCCACGATGGAGGAAGGCCGCGCCGATCTGATGGCTCTCTGGAACGTCTGGGATCCCAAATTGAAGCAACTGGGGTTGTTGTCGAATCAAGAAGAGGTAGCCAAAGCCATGTACGACTCCGCGGCGCTGGTGTCGTTGGTTCAGTTGCGCCGCATTCCCAAAGGCGACACCATCGAGGAAGACCACGACCGTGACCGCCAATTGATCGTTAACTACATTCGCGACAAGGTTCCCGGCGCCATCGAGCAATTCGACCGCGATGGCAAGACCTACATCCAGGTGAAGGACTACCAAAAGATGCGGCAGGGCGTCGGCATGCTGCTGGCGGAACTGATGCGCATTAAGGCCGAAGGCGATTACGCTGCGATCAAAGCTCTGGTAAATAAATATGGAGTGCACTTCGACCCTGCGCTTCGCGATCAGGTGGTATCGCGATACAGCAAGCTGGATTTGCCGACCTACGTCGCCGGCATCAACGCAACCCTGACTGGCCGGATGAGCAATGGCAAGCTGGCCAGCGTCGCAATCAGTTATCCCTCCGACGCTGCCCAGCAATATCTTGGCTACGCCGCCATGTACGACAAGGCGCTACAGCCCGCGCCGAATAAGTAAGGCAGAAATTTAAAGATGGAGTGACGGCTTGCCCGAATCTTTGCGTCGCGAACCACGCCGAGTGGCGTTCACAAGGTGCCCTGAATGTCAGAGCAAGTTTTCGGACTCAGCATCAACCAGGTCATGGCCTACGCCGCCGTCGCCAACGTGCTGCTGGTTGTGGTGTTGGCCGGAGTCAACATCTACTATGCCTGGCACGCCAAGCGCCAGGCCGATGCCAGTCGGGAACAAGTAGCCACCTTCAACCGGCAGGCCGAGATCGCCGCGGATACTCTTGCGATCCTGCGCAAACAAATGGATCAGCAGCGAACCGTCGATCTTGCTACGGTAGCCTTGCAGCTCAAGGTCGCAATCCACACCACGGAAGAATGGATCAAGCGAATCGGTACGGAGGGCGACCCCCGGCTGCCGGACGACATCAGCATTCTTCCCGCTGACTTCAGCATTGCCACCCAACGCGCCAATGGGATCGATCAGATTGTAGCGGAGAACATGGGAGGGGCCTCGTTCTACATCGTGGAAGCAGAAACCAATCTCAAGATCTTGCGCAATGCAGAAACCGTACCCGGCTCCCAACTATCGAAAGACATTTTGGAGAAGGCCTCCAAGAGCCTGAACAAAGCCAAATACAAGCTGAACGTCGCCCGCATGCGTTGGGATACGATGACGGTGTAATCGAAGGGGCAACCGCCGCTGCCGAACTACGGCGAACCTCTGAAACCCTTGTCATTCCGAGCCACTCGCAGCCGCGCGTCTAGCGCGGCGAGAGCGAGCGAGGAATCTGCTTTCGCCGCCAGAACAACCGCGTCCTCGCGCCCAACCATCGCCACTGTAACGCTCTAGCCTCGCCTACTCCATTTAACCTTGACCCTGCGGAATCCAGCAGAGGATAATTGCGCCCGGCAAGCAGTTGCGACCCCCAATGGAGCGTCTCATGAGCGAAGAAATCAACAAACGAATCGGCGACTACCAGATTCTCGACGAGTTGGGCCACGGCGGCATGGGCCGCGTCTACCGCGTGCGCAATGTCATTTCCGATCGCATCGAGGCCATGAAGGTGCTGCTTCCCGACCTGGCCGGGCGGCAGGAACTGGCGGCGCGCTTTCTGCGCGAGATCAAGCTGATGGCCAGCTTCGACCATCCCAATATCGCCGGCCTGCGAACCGCGTTCACCGCCGACAATCAGCTGATCATGATCATGGAATATGTCGAGGGCATCACCCTTGCCCAGCTTCTGGAGAAAGGCCCAATACCGCCCGCCGACGCGGTGAATTACATTAACCAGGTCCTCGACGCGCTGAGTTACGCCCACGAGCGCCAGGTCATCCACCGCGATATTAAGCCTGCCAACATCATGCTTACTCCCCAGGGCGTAATCAAACTCATGGACTTCGGCATCGCTCGCGCCGGTGCGGAGCACACCCTCACCATGACCGGCACCACGCTAGGTTCGCTGCCTTATATGTCGCCGGAGCAGGTGAAAGGCGAAGCCACGGATGCGCGCTCCGATCTCTATTCCGTGGGCGTGTCTTTGTACGAAATGGTGACCGGGCAGCGGCCATTCCGCGCCGATAGCGACTACTCCATCATGGCGGCACACGTCAAAGAAATACCGAAGCCGCCGATGGAGCTGCAACCAGGACTGCCTACGGCGCTCAGCGACATTATAGTCATGGCCATCGCCAAGGAGCCAGCCAAGCGCTTCCAGACAGCGGCCGCCTTTCGCAATGCCCTGAGCACGGTCAAAATAGCCCTGCCAACCGCCGATGCGAAGAGCGCGAGCGCAGCTCCCACTCAGGTGAGTACGGCCGTGACGGCGGAATCATTCCAGGGAGCACCGGCCATAGCTCCCAGTCGTCCTGTGCCAACCCCGGTTCCTCCTCCACCGCCGGAGAGCAAACCTGCCGCGGTGGCCGCCGTTGCAGAGACGCCATCGATTCCCATTCCGCCTCCGCAGCCCGCGAGTCATCGCGGCCTCTACATGACTCTGGGAGCGCTGATTGTGCTGGCCGGCCTGGTCGCCGCCGGAGTGTATATCCCGCGGAGAAGCAAAACGCTGGCGCAGAACTCGGAGCCCGCGCCGGCTTCGGTGCCAAGCACGCCAGGCGAAAGCACAGCTCAGAGTACGCCTGCGCAAAGTCCAGATGCGCAGAGCGCAAATGAAGCGCAAATGCCAGCGCCGCAAGCGCCCGCTTCCGCTCCATCCAGTAGCGAGATGAACCAAGCCGCAGTTCCGCAGCAGGCTACGCCAACCCCGGCGCCGGTCGCGCCAGAAGCAGCCAGCCCCGGTTCCGCTCCGAGCAGCGCCGCGCCCAGCAGGCCGCTGGCCGCTCATCCCCGGAGGCCCACGAGTAAGAGTGCCGCAGGGCAGATGGGAGATTCCTCTGCGCAAGGCGCCAGCGCCGCTTCCGCTTCGCAGGCCGCCAATGACAAAGCGAATGAACTGGACCAGTTGGAGAGTCAAGTCGATCAGCTCTCCAGCCGGGCGGCTGCGGCTGACAGCGGCCTGGATCGGCTGCAACAGCAACAGGCTGCCGCAGGCTACGGCCTGCGCGGCGACATCGCCGCCAGGCAAGCCAGCATGAAGAACAATCTGGCCAAGGCGCAAGCCGCTCTCGAACACGGAGACGTGGAACGAGCCAAGCGATTCCAGGCCCTGGCAGAAGCTGACGTCGAGGCCATCGAGCACTTCCTCGGACGGTGATAGTTCACAGGCTCACTGGACTGACTTGATGCCGGTTTTCTTTGCGTCCTTTGCGCATTCTTCGCGCGCTTTGCGGTTGAAAGCTTTTGACCGCCAAGGTCGCAAAGAAACCCGCAAAGTACGCAAAGAAATCTCACAGCACAGCTGACTTTACGTCGTACCGCGCCTATGGCGTATCGTAGAATCTCCTATCCTTGCTGGCTCCCACTGAACTCGATCGTCTGCGCGTGGTCCTGGTAGCCACGCGCAATCCTCTGAATCTCGGCGCTGCGGCTCGCGCGATGAGCAACTTTGGATTTCTGCATCTGCGCGTGGTCAATCCATACGCGCTCGCGTTTCGCCAGGCGCGTTCCGCCGTGGGGGCGTCGGAACTATTGGCGAGCGCGGAGGAATTCCAGAGCGTTGCCGAGGCCGTGGCGGATTGTGAGTTAGTGGTCGGCACGACCGCCGTCGGAGCGCGGGAGCTGCACCATCCTCTCAAGCGGCTGGAGGAAGGCGCGCGCATCATCCGTATGCAACTCGGCCGCAAGCACCTCGGACGCAAGCAGCGCGGGACTGGCCGCGTCGCACTGCTGTTCGGCTCGGAGAAGGTGGGACTCTCGAACGACGATCTCAGTTACTGCCATTGGCTGATGCGCATCCCCACCCGCGAGCAACACAGGTCGATGAACCTCGGCCAAGCGGTGGCAGTGAGCCTGTACGAAGTAATCCGCGATGGCAAGATCAAGCCGCGAACCGAGAGGTCGGCAGCCGCTAGCGCGGGGGCGCTGGAGCAAATCATTGCTCTACTGATGGAAGCGCTGCACGGCAGCCCCTACCTGAAGCCGCAACGTCGCGCGGCCACCGAAGAGAAATTGCGGCGGATGGTTCGGCGGCTAGACCTGAGTGTCAGCGACGGCGAGGTCTGGCTCGGGATGCTGAGGCAGATCGTGTGGACGGTGAAGGCGAAGACAGAAGATTCCCGCTGATGGTGTGCAAAGTGTTCCGGCGGGAACATCCAAAAATGGGAAGCTATTGATTCGAGGCTGGTTAGCGCGGGCCGCAGGGCGATCAGGCGAGGCTTGGATAAGCTACTAAAGTGGACTTGACGTAGATTCGCAATCCCGAAATGCTGCGAAGTCTCCTTGTTGACCAATCTTTATGACTATGGTCTACTATTTAGGATGAAGGAAGTTGCCATCTCCGAATTCAAGGCCAAGTGCCTCGCCCTTCTGGAGCAAGTGCAGAAGACAAAGCGGCCTCTCCGAATTACGCGTTTCGGCAAGCCGGTGGCCGAAGTGGTGCCGCCGTCTGTGCAGTCGCCATCTGATTGGATGGGTTCCATGAAGGACGAAATTGAGATTCTTGGCGACATCGTCGCACCGGCAAGCGAAGCAGAGGACTGGGAGGTCCTCCGCGATTGAAGCTGCTACTGGATACCCACATCTGGCTTTGGAGCCTGCAATCTCCCAAAATGTTGGGCAGACGTGTGCAAGCCGAGTTGAAGAATGCAGACAACGAGCTATGGCTTTCCCCGATCTGCACTTGGGAAGCTTTGACTCTGCATGCGAAGGGAAGAATTCGGCTGCCGGGAAATCTGGCGGACTGGGTGTCGCGGTCGACGGCGCCTTTTCGGGAGGCTCCACTAACCCATGACATCGCTCTGGCGGCGCGGATGTTGCCATTCCGGCATCAGGACCCCGCAGACAGATTTCTCGCGGCCACCGCCTGGGTTCTGGACTTGACCCTGGTGACCAGCGATGCACAGCTGCTGGGTTTGGGCGAAGTGGCGACCTTGGCCAATCGATAGTGCGCCCTATCCTTTACGCAGCCACTTCCTGCTTCGCCAGCACCGCCTTGACTGCCGCTACGATCTTCTCTTCATTCGGCAGAATGTAGTTCTCCATCGGCTCGCTGTAGGGCACTGGGCAATCCATCGCGGTCACCATCTTCACAGGCGCTTTCAGGTGATCGAAGCCGTGCTCGGCGACTTCGGCGGCGATGATGGCGGCGGCTGAGCCGTGGCGTGTGCCTTGATCGACCAGCACGAGGTGTCCCGTCTTCTTGAGTGACTTGAGAATGGTCTGGGTATCGAGCGGCGCCAGCGTGCGCGGGTCGATGACCTCGGCGCTGATGCCTTCCTTGGCCAGTTGTTCTGCCGCGGCCAGAGCCTTCTTTACCATCCATGCGGTGGCGACGATGGTGATGTCACTTCCAGCGCGCTTCACGTCCGCGACACCGAGAGGGATAGCGTAATTCCCTTCCGGTACTGGGCCCTTGTCGAGGGTCAGCATGTAGTGATGCAGATAGACGACGGGATTGTCGTCGCGAATTGACGAAGTGAGAAGACCTTTGGCATCGGCGGGCGTGGACGGAACCACCACCTTCAGCCCGGGAATTCCCATCATCATGTGATAAATGCAATTGGAGTGCTGGCCCGCCCAGCCGGCGCAGAATCCGAAACCGGCTTTGAAGACTACCGGCACTTTCACCTGGCCACCCGACATGTAGTGGAAGCGGGGAGCCTCGTTGATGATCTGGTCCATGGCGACCAGCATGAACTCGCTCATCCACAGTTCGACAATCGGGCGCAGCCCGCTCATCGCCGCTCCCACTGCGATGCCCGTTTCTGCCGTCTCGGAAATGGGCGCTACGCGCACGCGGCTTTTGCCGAACTTTTTCAGCATCGGGTCGCGCTCAGTCATAGCCATGTTTTGGCCGTAGAAGACGACGTTGGGATCAAGCTGCATTTCTTCGAGAATGGCCGCGGCAATCGCGTCTGCATACATCATTTCGTGCGCCATGGATTGTCCTCCCTATGCGTACACGTAGTTGGTGGCTTCTTCGGGCGCGGGCAACGGACTGGCCAGCGCGAACTGCACCGCGTCGTCAAGTTCGGCGCGGACGTCCGCTTCGATTCGCTTGGCGGACGCCTCGTTGAGCACGCGGTCCTTGATCAGTCGGGCACGGAACTTGGGAACGGGATCCTTCGCCTTCCACATCTCAAACTCTTTCTTGTTGCCATATACGCCGATGGCTTCATGCTCGGGGAACTGCGTGGGGAGCGGCGGAACCGTAATTACGTTGCCATGGGCGCTCAGGCGGTAGAACTTAGTCTCGACCAGGCTCGGTCCCTTCCCAGCGCGGGCGCGATCTGCCGCTTTGGCAACCGCATTGCGCACCTTGAGGACGTCGGTGCCGTCGACCGTAACCCCGGGAATGCTGAAGGCTTTGGCTTTCTGCGACAACTCATCGCCGGCGATCGCGTTCGCGTCTTCCAGGCTGTAATGGGTGTAGGCCTGATATTGATTGTTTTCCAGAATGTAAACGATGGGCAGTTTCCACACCGCAGCCATATTCAGCGATTCGAAAAACGCTCCCTGCTTGGAAGCTCCGTCGCCGAAGAAGCAGTAAACAATCTGACCGGGATGCTTCACTTGAGCCGCGAAAGCTGCGCCGGTGGCCTGCGCGATGCCGGCTCCGATAATTCCGTTGGCACTGGGAAAATGGCGGGCGGGATCGGCCAGGTGCATGGAGCCGCCGAAGCCTTTGCACAGCCCGTCTTTGCGGCCGAACACTTCCGCCATGATGTTGCGCGTAGGCGAGCCGAGCACGATGGGATGGCCATGGCAGCGGTAGCTCGGCATCACGATGTCGTCCTTCTCGCGCGTGGCAAGGGCGCCGACGATGCTGGCCTCAGCGCCGTCTCCGAGATGGGCGTGGCCGCGGATGACTCCGGGGTGTTCGATGAATGCGCGTTTTACCCGCTCCTCGAACTCGCGAATGCGGACCATCTGGGTGTAGATCCAGATCAGGCGGCCTTTATCGTTTTTGCCCGATCCGTTGCTGGTAGCCGCGGCTTTGGCTTTGATTGCTGCCCTTGGCTTCGTTTTTGTTTTCGCCTTTGCTTTTGCCATGCTTATTCTCCTGCCCTCACGACGGCACTTTGTCGCCGCGTTCGCCGATGTAGCCCAGCGGATCGCCAACCGGCACTTCGACGTTTTCCCCGGCGACAATTTTCAGCAGCACGCCTGCCGCCGGGGATTCTAACTCATAACTCACCTTTTCGGTTTCGAGTTCGACGATGGGATCGCCCTGTTTAATGCGATCGCCTTCGTGCTTGATCCAGCGGACCACGTTGACTTTGGTGCTGGTGACGCCACCGGATTTAGGGACGATCAGAGTGGTTAGGATGGCTTCCCCCTTTTCAAATCAGCCTGACGACCAAAGGGTCGCGCTCTTCCCGATTGCCGACAGCTCACCTGCGTTCGTCATTTGGAGCATCGCGAACAGTCCGCTTTCTCTTGGCTCGCGGCAGACAGCAGATTCCTCGTCGCTTCGCTCCTCGGAATGACAAATTGGTGAAGCTCCCTGCAAGACGGTGCAGAGCTACGTCTCTACAGCCGAGCCGTTCAAGCGGCGGATTCCAGGATCGTCACTGCGCAAGCGGCCAGGTCATTGCCGATAATACCTCCGCCGTTCTCGGCCAGACCAATCTGGGCACCGGGCACCTGCAGTTCGCCAGCCTCTCCGCGAAGCTGGAAGCAGAGTTCGTTCAGCATCATCAGGCCGGTGGCGCCAATGGGATGGCCGCGCGAAACCAAGCCTCCAGAAGGATTCACGGGCACCATACCATCGCGCGCCGTGGCTCCTGAGGCGGTGAACGGCCCGCCTTCGCCTCGGGGACAGAAACCGAGATCCTCGACCAAATGAATTTCCGCAAACGAAGTGGCGTCGTGCAGCTCGACGACATCGATGTCGTCGGGAGCAAGCTCGGCCATCTCGTAAGCGCGGCGGGCAGCGAGGACCGGAGCACGGTCGTCCTCCCAAGTCGCGTGCATGCGGCCGCCGGCAATGGCGTGGCCTCGGACCAACACCGCACGCCGACGTACAGCGTGGGGTAAATTGCGGAGAAAATTGCTGGAGCACAGCAAGGCGGCCGCGGCGGCATCGCCAATGGGGGCGCACATGGCGCGAGTGAGTGGGGCGCTCACCACGCGGTCGGCGAGAACGGCGTCCACGTCCATGGGGAAGCGATACTGGGCTCGGGGATTGCCAACCGAATTGGTGTGATTTTTGGCGGCGGCGTGAGCGATCTGCCGGGCCGTGGTGCCGTAACGCGCCATATGAGTCTTCGCCCAGAGCGCATAGATATCGATGGCGAGCGAGCGATCCGAGCCCCGTTCGAACTTCGTACCGCAGTCAGCCGCTACAGCCTCGTACTGGTCGATCCAGATTTGCGGGTCGAGGAAATCGGTGCCCTTCTCCAGCCGGACGAAGAATTCGTCGCGGCGATGCGGATCGTACATCTTCTCCATTCCGATGGCTAATGACAATTCACATTCGCGGGAAAGAATGTCTTTCCAGGCGCCGTTGAAAGCCATGCTGGCGCTGGCACAAGCGGCTTCGACGTTGGAGGTCGCCACGCCGGCCCGTAGCAGGCCCTCCTGCACCAGAGGCTGCAGGCAGACCTGGCCTTTGAGGTTCGGTTGTCCCCAGAAATCGAGCATCATATTGCTGAACCAGACGTGCCCGATGTCTCCGCCGTCGATTCGCGCATCCGCGAGCACGCCGAGGTAGGCGGCGCGCACCAAATCCTTGGGCGACTGCTCAAAGTAGCGTCCTGCGGGAGTGCTGAATATGCCGACGATGAAGACGTCGTCATTCATGGTGACCCGGGATCAGGGGGGGCTTTCTGGGGGCGGTTCGATTTTCGATGTCGTTGCACCGCACTGTCACCTCAGCAGCTTAAGGCCGCGTTTCAAAACAAGCCAGTAATCGCAACCGTAAGCCGCTGCGCCGCCCAAAATCAATGCACGCCGCGCTCTGCCCTGGCCCAGTAAGGCGTACGAAGCGTTTTGCGGTCGGTTTTTCCGGCAGCCGTCTTGGGAATCTCAGCCCAGATTTCCACCGACTTCGGCGACTTCACGCCGCCAAGCTTCAACTTGCAGTGAGCCAACACGGCGTCTTCAGTAAGCGATTCGCCCTCTCTAAGCACGATGATGGCTTTCACCGCCTCGCCCCAAGTGTCGTCGGGAACGCCGATCACTGCGCATTCCTGCACTTGCGGCAGAGCCATGATGCCGGCCTCAACCTCGGCAGAATAGACATTAAATCCGCCGGTGATGATCATGTCCTTCTTGCGGTCCACGATATAGAAGTAGCCATCTTCGTCGCGGTATCCCACGTCTCCGGTGTGGTGCCAGCCGTGGGCGCGGATTTCGGCGGTGGCTTCGGGCATCTTGTAATAGCCCGCGCTCACCAGGGTGCCGCGAGCCACGATTTCACCGGGCTGATTCGGAGGTAGCGTCCGTCCTTCGTCGTCCATGATCGCGAGGCGCACAGCCGAGGTTGCCCGGCCACAGCTGCGCAGCCGCTCGGGATGATCGCCGGCCGCGGCGGCGGCTACAGTTTTGGCATCCAGCCAGGTGAGCAGCATGGGCGCTTCCGTTTGCCCGTAGCACTGGCACATGCACGGGCCGAAGACCTCGACGCCTTTCTTGAGCTTATCCGGAGAGACCGGCGACCCCGCCAACAGAAACACGCGCAGGCTGGAGTAGTCGAATTTGCCGACTTCGGGGTGCGAGAGCAGGTTGTATAAGGCGGTCGGCGGCAGAAACAAGTGCGTGGCGCGAAACCGTTCGATACTACGCAAGACTTCCAAAGCATCGAACTTCGGCAGGATCACGTTGGTTGCGCCCAGCGTGCTCATAGTGAAGGCCACCACGCCGGCGGCGTGCGACAGCGGCGCGCTGTTCAAGCAAACCGGCTCAATGTCATCACAGCTCCAATAGCGGGAGGCCATTTCTGTCATCGTGCCCCAAGACAAACTGGTCACGCGCACACCCTTGGCCGGTCCGGTGGTACCGCCGGTGGGGACGAGGCCAACGAGACGGTCCAGGTTGCCATAGGGATCGGCCCACTCGATCTCGTCCGCACCCGCACCTTCACCCATGAATGTATCCAGGGACGGATTGCTTCCGTCCTCGCGGTCGATGCAGATCAGGTGATGCAACGAGGGCACGCGCAATCGGATCTCCTCCACGCTTTCTTTGAAGTCGCTGTGGTAGAAGAGCCAGGCGGTCTCAACGTAGTTCATGTACTCGACGTTGGCGTCGACGGCGTTGCGGTAGTTGATCGGCACCCACACCGCACCGGCGCGCATCATGCCGAGCATACAGAACAATACGCGGGCGTCGTTGTGTGAGTAGATAGCGGCGCATTGCTCGCCGCGCAATCCGCCCGCCCACATGGCGCGCGCAATCCGCTGAGTAATAGCTCGCGTTTGCCGGTAAGAAAAGCGGGCGCTGCCATCGATGATCGCGGTGCGGTCGGGATTCGCATCCGCGCCTTTGTCGAAGTAATCGATGGCTCGCATAGGACTGGTACTTCCTGTAGAAACCTTAGCTGGCTTACCATCGGCGGAATCGGGCGAGTGGAGGAGCCCTTAATGCAACGCTAAGAGACTACGGACTCCCTCTCTTTCTCAGTGCTCACGCTTTCCGCTTTTCCCGCTACGAGTAAACCTTAGCTTTCGCTAATCCGTGGCTCTCAACCACGCGAAGCAATTCGCGATGTCCGAAGGCCTCCGCCGCCGATGCGAAGCCAGCCTTGCGCGGAGCGCAATGAACCAGGTTGTGCGCCGCCCAGGCTTGAATCAGCCCGGTCTGCCGATAGCAGCAGGTCCCGAAGATGACGCACTGAATAAAATCGGTGCTGCCGCGTCCGGCCACAACGTCGATGGTGCGCTGCTCCCGCGTGTTCTCACGTGGAGGAGTGCTGCCCTGCACCGCACTCGCCATATCCGCAAGCTTGCGTTCCTGCTCCGCCTTCGGTAAGGGACGAATCTGTTCCTCGAACATCTTCTCGGTGGCGAAGACTCCTTCCATAATCTGACGGTCTAGCAACCCACCAATCGACCGCACATTGGCCACCTGCGGATGATCCTTAAACCAGACCGGCTGCGGAAATCCGCCCCAGGCGAGCGCCAGCTGCGTTTGGACGTAACCCGGCACCACCACGTCATAACGGGTAGCACGCGGCCAGGGCTTGTATTGATTCTGTTCCAGGAAATATCCGTCGGTTTGGATGACCGCAAAGATCGTCTGCGTAGAACCGAAGGTCGGAATTCCCTTGAACATGGTTAAAGTCTCGATGGTGTCAATCGCCGACGATTCCAGACAAAGGCGGACGGCGGCATCGCTGACCGACGACATGAACGCGGTGCCTGGAGCGACCAGGAGTCCCTTGGCCGCGAACTTCGCTCCCCATTTCTCGGAAACTTCTCTCGACCACGCTTGTTCGCCGCCGATATCGATGTAGTGACAACCCGCTTTCAGACTTGCTTCTACTACTCGCGGGCCGTTGTAGATAAAGGGGCCAACTGTGTTGCAGACCACGGTGGCGCCGGTAAATAACTTGGTGAGTTCGTCCACCGAACCGCCCACTTCGGCAATCTCGTACTCGGCGGTTTCAATCCCGGGAACGTGCTCCATTACCTCCTGAATCCTGGCACGGCTTCGGCCGGCGGCGATAAAGGGGACACGATATTCGCGTAGGAACTCGGCCACCAGCCGTCCCGAAAAACCGTTGGCGCCATAGAGAACCACGGGCTTCTTACTCATGGTGTTCCTTTCTGCAGACAGCACGGATTGCAAACCACGACCGAGAGCTGCCCTTTTGTTTGCAGAATCCGTGACACATTATGGCCCGGGAGTTGATTTTAGGCTAAAGTATCATTATTGCTAGTAGGCACCTTTCTGTAACCTAGTGCCTGGGAGGAAACTGGGAATGGATGAAAATAATTGCCCGGTCAAGTTGACCACCGACATCATCGGCGGAAAATGGAAGCCATCAATTCTGTTCTTCCTCGAAAATGGGACGCGCCGATTCGGCGAACTGCAGAAGCTGATTCCGGTGATGACCAAGAAAACGCTAACGCAACATCTGCGGGAGTTGGAGTACCATGGGATTATTCACCGGAAAGTTTATGCCCAGGTCCCCCCCAAGGTGGAATACTCCCTGACTAAGCACGGTGAAAGCTTGAAGCCCATTTTAAAGCTGATGTCCGCCTGGGGAAGCAAACACCGCGCCCGCTACGGCGCGACGGCGGAGAACCGAAGGAACAAAGCGGCAGTCGCGGTCAAGCGATCGGCGACCACTCCCGAAAGTGCGGCCACAGCCTGAATCGCTGCCGCGCCGCGTGGCATCACAGCATAGGCAAGGGATCGTTATGAATAATCGCCGCAAGGGCTTGCTATCGCAGTTTGACGACATTTGGCTCGTAGATGGCGTGCGTACGCCATTCGCCGATTACAACACCGTTCTCGGGCTGGTCTCGCCGATTGATCTAGGCATCAAGGTGGCCCGCGAAGTACTACGGCGGACCGAAGTCCCGCCGGCGGATGTCGATACCGTCATCGCCGGCAACATGGCCCAGGCGTCGTTTGACGCTTATCTTCTCCCACGCCATATTTCCATCTACTCGGGAGTTCCGATCGAAGTGCCATCCCATCTGGTGCAGCGCGTGTGCGGCACGGGCATTGAAGTGCTGCTGCAAGCGGCGGACCTGATCAAGCTGCAAAAAGCGAATCTCGTCCTGGGCGTAGGCACGGAATCGATGTCGCGCAACCCCATCTCGGCCTACACTCATCGCGGCGGTTTTCGCCTGGGACAGGTAGAGTTCAAGGATTTTCTGCTGGAGTCGCTGCGCGACACCTGCCCGGATAAAACCATGGGAGATACCGCGGAAACATTGGCTAAACAGTACAAACTCTCCCGCGAGGACGTCGACCGCTTCGCGGCGGAAAGTTTCTCCCGCGCCGTGACCGCGCAGGAAGCTTGTTTTCTGAGCGGCGAAATCGTACCCCTGGTGAATGAGAAATTCGAGTGTACGGGATACCATCCGCGCGGCATTCATCTGGGGCGCCATACCGAGTCTTTCAGCAAGGACAGCCACATCCGGCCCTCGCCGCCTGAGGTCCTGGCGAAGCTCCGTCCTTCGTTTGGAGGGGTGCAGACGGGCGGCAACAGCTCGGCTATCGTCGATGGCGCAGCCGCCGGGCTCGTGGCCTCCGGCGATTTTGTCCGCAAGCACGGCAAGAAGCCGCTTGCCAGAATTGTTGCTGGATCGGCGGTTGGCGTGCCTCCGGAAATCATGGGCATTGGTCCTGTAGCGGCAATTCGAGCCGTTCTTGAGGTCAGCGGATTGCGTCTGGACCAGATCGACCGTTTCGAAATCAACGAGGCGTTCGCGGCGCAGACACTGGCTTGCGAGCGCGAACTTGGTCTCGATCATGCCAAGCTGAACGTGAACGGCGGCGCCATTGCCATCGGGCATCCGCTGGGAGCGACTGGAGTGCGGATCTCGGTTACTCTAGCCCGCGAATTGAAGCGCTCGGGCGGGCGGTATGGGATTGCAGCCGCCTGCATTGGCGGTGGGCAAGGCATAGCGATCCTGGTGGAGAACGCGGATTCGGAGCGTTCTAACTAATTGTCATTCTGAGGAGCATAGCGACGAGGAATCTGCTGTTTGCCGGCGCCCAGCGAAAGCAGGCTTCTCGCTCCGCTCGAGATGACAAAGCAGATCGAGTCACGTGGGGCAGGCGACCCGACTGTTCCCACGTGATCTTCGTCGCTGAGGTTTACTTGGTCATACCCATCGAATAGGTGCCAGTGCACTCCCAGTCGAGGGAATTGTCCGGGTTAACTTTTCCGGCGCAGCTCCCGGAACCCTTGATGCCTTTGTATTTCCCGCTACCGCTTACAATCTTCCATTTGTTGGCGGCAGGTTTCGTGATGTCCGTCGAAGCGGAACCCTCATATTTGTAGAAAACCTTGTCTCCGTCTTCCGTTGTGGCGTTGTAGTAGCCGTGATAGTTGAAGGACGCTTTCCATGCGTCGCGGAACTCGGTGTATTGCCCGCTTTTTTCTTTGAGGTCACCACTGCCGCCGGTCGTCTCGCATGTGCCTTGCGCCACCACCAGAGCATGATCTGGCATGTCGCCAACCTCGAGTTTGTGCTCCGTGGCCGCCTTTGAGCAGTGCCACTTCGTATCGATCTTGCTCTGGGCCATCGCGATGGAGCCAGACACAAGCAGAGCCAATGCCATCAGCAAGAACTTGCGCATCTTTGGTTCTCCTTTCGGATAATTGTCGGGTGGAAAATCGGGGCCACTATAGCACACCGTCAAGCAGGCCACAGAGTTAGGGCAGTACGGCAGAGAATCTGCTGACGGGTTTCTTCGCGCAACGGCAGAGCGCAAAAGTCATCCAGGTTTTTCTTGATATCAGGCACGCCCGGTCCCGGCCAATCTGTGCCAAAGAGCGTCTTATGCGCGATCTCCTCCAGCCGAGGAAAGTAATTGAGCAAAGATTTCGGCGGGATGCCGCTGATGTCCAAATAAACATTGGGATGCCGCCGTATCAGGAAGAATGCCGTATCCATCCATAACGGACGCCCGCCATGCGCCAGCAGGATTTTCAGCTTGGGGAAATCCACGGCTACGTCGTCGATGAAAATCGGGTCGCCGTAGCGATTCCGCGCTCCCTCAAAAATCGAAGTGCCGGTGTGGAACATGATAGGTATGCCGTTGGCCTCTGCGGCGCGGTAGATGATCTCCAGTTCCTTCACGCCGCGCAGATAATCGTTGGGAAACAAGAGCTGGTGCGGCGGGTGAATCTTGATCATGCGAATCTGCAAGCGCAGAATCTGCTCCACCTCGGCCATGATGTTCGCCGATTGCCGGGGATGCAAGCCTCCGCAGGAAATCAGCCGCTGCGGATTCTCCTTCACATAGTCGGCGACGTACTGGTTGACGTTGGCATTGAAGCCAATGACTTCTGGGGCTACATAGTTGATGAGCACGGCGCGGTCCACGCCGGCGGCATCCAGGTGTTTGAGAAAAGCCTGAGGCGAGCGGCAGAACTCGGCGATCTGCTCGAAATTGGCGCGCTTCCTCTTGATCAGTTCCAGCGCGGCTGGCTTGATCATCTCCAGAGGATGAATATGGACGTGGCAGTCGGTAATCAAATTAGTGATCGATTCCGGTAATGTGTGGATCCTGCAACTTTGCGCACTTTGCGGGTTTTCTTTGCGACCTTCGCGGTTACAGATTTTTGAACGTGGATAAGAACAAAAAAGCCTTTAACCGCAAAACACGCAAAGAAAAACCGCAAAGTTCGCAAAGAGATCGCGCTCGACTACTTTTTCGCGGAGTACACACCCCGCAGGAAAGTGTCCCCAACGTGGTGAGCTAGAGCGGCCGCATCAGGATCAATGCGCGGGTTGTACCAGGTATGAAGCCAATTCATCATGCCGAACAAACTCATCACCGAAACGCGGGTGTTAAACTCCAGCCCCTTTTCGCGCTTGAGCACTTCCACCAGGTCGGCGCAACTGTGGTAGTACTGGCGCTTAAGGGCGGCAATCTCCTTACCCAACTCTTCGGCCAATACGTCGTCTTCGTGAGAGAGCACCTTCATCGCCTTGGGACTGGCGAGGAAGTACTGCAAGTGGTTGAGGATGAACATGCGCAGACGCTCTTCAGAGTCGTCCACGAACTCCAGGCGCTCACGCAATTGCTCCATCACGGTGGTGAAATAGTGCTTCTGGATGAGGTAGAGCAGCTTTTCTTTGGACTCGAAGTAGTAGTAGAGCCCGGCCAGAGACATGCCGCTGGAACGCGACAAGTCCCGCATGGAAGCACCCTCATAACCCTTCTCGCAGAAGATCGCGGTAGCGTGCTCCAAAATTTTGGCCAGCCGCCGCTCGAAGCGGGTCTCGGCGCGTTGCGCCGCCATGGATGTGGTAGAAGTCAGGCTCATGCTCTATCGAACGTTCGTTCTTTGGTAGACGGCAATACCAGCGCGCCCAATATTAAGCGCAAACCCTTCAGATCGCAAGCTTTCTGCGTCCGCTGCTGAATTGAGGCAGTTCCTGGCCTGTCGGTCGATTGCAACACTAAGCGACTTATAATCAACATGATGTGTTCCGATTAGCGTCGGGCTTCCTCGGTTCATTCGCGTCGCTATGCAGCCTGTGAGAAGAAGCCTCGGAGCCGATCGAGGATGTCTGCTAACTGCTTCATGTCAGTCCGCGCAGAGATGTCTTCGGCGGTAGTGAGGAGGATGAATTTGTTGTCTTTCACGGACCTGCTGACCCAGGCAAGTGCTTGCTCTCCATCTGCCTGATTGGCATCGAAGACGCTGGTTGGTACCGCAATACCCAGATTAGGTCCCTGCAGTCGCCATACTTCGCCGCCAGATAAATCTGGCGCCGGACATAATACGCATCCCGAGTTACGGTTCAACGCCTCGCAGGAGGCGACTGAGTCCGGGGCAATCGGTCCTTCGATCCTTAACACCGGCAGCGCTTCATAAAATCGAATCACGTTGACGATCGGTTCAAACAACGCCGCCCACGATTCGCAGGTAGCCGCGGAGATTTTGAGAGGAAACTTTTCCATAAGGAAAATTACATCAGCTCCCTCTTCAACGAAGGTTTTAGCGACCGCCGCAGTTACGTCTGCGGCAAATTCCAGCAGATCGAGGGGAATACCTTCTGTTCCAGCTTCCCTTCCGTGTAATTGCATGGCAAGAGTAAGCGGCCCGCTGACGGCTACCATCAGCGCAGGCTCGTCTTTCAGCATCAGTTTGAGGCGCCGCAAGACGTCGCGAGCGACCGGGATTCGACCCCGGCTCGATATCTCATCGGGCGCAGACAGTCTTCGGCGGAGTTCGTCAACTTCGGAGAATGGAGGGCACGCCAGCGCCGGCGGTCCTTCTGCTTGCCAATTCAACTCGCAGCCGAGCGCCTCCGCTTCCAAGAAAGGATCGAAATAACAGGCGAGTCCATCCACTTTCAGGAAGTTGCGAATCTGCATCAGGGCTTTAGCAATTTTCGTGGGATTAGATCGGAAATCGCGCGGTGAAAGATTCTCCAGTTTCGCCCCCAGTGAAAAGATAATAGGCAGGAGCAAAGGACGCTGAGGGCGTTCTCCCCGGAGCAGGGCTTTGATGATCTGGCGCGGCGTGAGTTGACTAAACATCCTCGGTGAATTGCATGGAACGCGATGTGCGTCTCAAATCGTTGACAAACCATCTAAGTTTTCAGCAAGCTGAGACGTAGCGGAGCTACGTCTCTACGGACATCGTTCCCTACGGCCGGAACACCGGGCCCGTCGATTTTGCGTCGGGCCAGGTGCCGTAGAACTGCAAGATATCCGCTGGCGGAGATTGCTTGCTCCATTCCGCCACGAATACATCGTACGTTTTGCCCCGAGTCAGCCGCGCTTTGCGCTCGCTGGTGCGGAGTTCCTCTGTCGCCGGCAGGTTGACTTTGCGGCCGTCGACGTCCAGCGCCACCCGATAAATCTTCCTCGCGGTCCACTCCGAAATGATGTTCTTCTTCAGATCCTCAGAAACCGCTTCCGCCGACCGTTCCAGAGGATCGCCGTAGCCCGGGCCCGCCGCCACTGAAACCGAAAAGAAGATCGCCTTCTTTGTACACACTGGGTACGCGCGCCACTAACTCGAATTTCCAATCTCCCTTGACGTCCTGGCTTTCAAACATGGTGCGGTGGTCAAGATTGACGCTGGGATCTCCTCTCAGCATCCGCTGGCGCAAATCCGCCTTGCGCACGCTGATGCCTGGTATCGGCGCGGACGCGTACCCGCCGAACAGCGGCTGGCCCAGCGGCACTTTGCTGCCGTTCCCCATGCACAAAGAAAGCATTTCGGGAACCTTGTGGATCATCCACTGCTGCACGGCGCCGGAGCCGCCACGGTTCAGGCCGGGCCCCGAGGAGTCACGCCAATGCTGTGAAAGCGTGATGGTCAGAGGAAGTTCGCCCTCCACCTGTTCACAATCCGGAGCGCGCCCGAAGGCGCACCAGGCGAAGCCGTAGGCATCCATTCCATCGTCTGAGGCTCGCCCTCCCTGCCCCATGGTATTGAGCGAGAACGACAGCACATCCGAGACGGCAAGATTCCATTGCGAGTGGCCGCTGCAAATCTGCGCGGTGTGCTGGCTTCCGGGCGCGGACACGACCTGCATCCAACCGCTGGTCGAGAACATCATCTTGGCAAAGCAGCTCTGGGTGGCGAGGCGCGTCTGCATGCCGATGTATACGCAGCAACTGGTGGCTGCCATTTTGTCGGGATTGAGCAGGATACCTTCGGGGAAAACAAAATCAAACGGCGCAAATGTTGAGCTGCAGATGGGCAGATCGTGAAAGAAATATTCGTACATGAAATTTGCGATATGCCCGACGACCGCCTGGGTGTGAACGTTATACGACGATGGATTCTCCGGCGAGGTGCCGGCGAAATCAAAACTCACGCGGTCACCGTGTTTGGTCACCGTGAGAAAACAGGACCGCACCAGCGCCGGCGTCCAGCCGATCGCATCGCTGAACACCACGCAGCGAAACTTGCCGTCCGGCAGCGACCTGATCTTGTGAAAGGCACCAGCTTCCGCGACATCCAGCATCCTTCGCATCAGCCCCACAAGAAACTCCACGCCACGCTTTTCAACCTGCTCCAGCAGGCGGACCCGCACGCGGTCGGCGGTCGTGCAACGGGCACGCAGGTCCGAGATGAACATGGCCGGAGCCCGCAAGCCGTACACGGCGTAAAACTCCAGGAAATCATTACGCAGCTTGAAGTTCTCGCCGATTTTGATCGGCGGCATGTTCAAGCCCTCTTCAAAGCGCGACTTGGCGCTCACCGGCATGCCGCCCGGTTCGACCGCGCCGGTCTCGGTAGTATGCAGCGCCGCGGAGGCCCAGGCGATGAGCTTCTCCTGATGAAACACAGGCATGATGGCGACCTGATCGGGGTTGTGAATGCCGCCGTAAAGCGCGTCGTTGGTGTAGAAAATGTCGCCGTCGCGAATGCCGGGATTCTCTTTGTAATACTTCAAAATAAATTTGATGATGATGGGCTGAATGATGGCGTGCAGGTAGGTGCCGCAGGAGCCATTGATGAGATCCCCTTCCGCGGTGAAGATTGCCACCATGGAATCGCCCGACACGCCAAAATAACTGCGTGACGAGCGAACGAAAATCTCCATGGCTTCGTCGAGGATGTCGTTGGTGATCTGGACGCCGACCTCGTAGTCTCCCGGTTTGACGGTTTTCGCGCACTCTTTCTCAAACTCCGTGGCGGGAGCGGGTTTCAGCCAGTGCAGTTTCTCCGCTAACGTGGGTATCGGCATGGTCCCTGTTCTCTCCTACTCCAGAATGCCTAGGCCGTGTTCGTCGATCGAAAAGCGAAATGGAAAGGGCACGACTAAGGTCGTATACTCCCCTTCCACGACGGCCGGCCCTTGAATCACACTGCCTGGCCGTAGCTTGTCGAAGGCATAGATCTTTGTGTCGCTGAAATCTTTCTTCTCTGGCCAGTAGACAGCCCTGCTGCCCTTGCGCGCCACCTCGGGATCGCTTTTCTCCAAAGGCATTTTGGGAAGACTTACTTTCTTGGTCGGCACTACTGCCTTCAAAATAAAGCTATCCACGAAAACGCCGCCATCGGGATTCACCACGAACGGGCTGAAGGCTTCGCTGAATTCCTTCTCGAAGGCGTCGCAAATTGCGCTCACGTCGCGCTCCGTGCGGATAGAGAGCAGCGGAGACAGAGTCCGTTTCACGTGGAACTGCCCGCCATACATCATGTCCAATTCCAGGATCAGCGTGGCTTTGGAGGGATCCAATCCTTCGCCGGCCAAATCCCGGTTCGCGCCTTCAATCAGCAGTTCCACGGCGGCGTTGAATTTCTCGAATTCCTGCGACAGCTTGTGGGTGACGGGCTCCATCAACGTGAGTTTTTTCGAAAGCTCGTACACATGCATAATGTCCATGGTGGAGGAGCCGTAGGCGCAGAAGACGGGGGAGAAAGGAAAGATGACTGCCTTTGGAATATCTGAGCGGAATCCCTCGACGTGGGTGGCGCCTGCTCCGCCTGCGGCAAACAAAATGAATTCCTCCGGACTATAGCCGCGCAGGTGAACTTCTTTCATGATGGCCGAGGACATGTTACCGTCCACAACTTTGCGGATGATGGCAGCGGCCTGCTCGACATCCATTCCCAGAGGCTGGGCGATTTTGTCGCGGATGGATTGTACGGCCTTGTTCTTGTTCAGCACCAACTTGCCGCCGAAGTAAAACTCGGGGTTGATGTAGCCGAGGACAACGTCCGCATCCGTAACCGTGGGTTCCGTTCCGCCGCGGTTGAAACAGGCCGGTCCCGGCAACGAGCCGGCGCTTTTGGGTCCAACCTGTAAACGATTGCTTTGCAGCTTGTTCAGCCACGCTACCGAGCCGCCGCCCGCGCCGATCGATAGCGTCTTGATCATGGTGATGCCGACCATCCAGCGGTCGATGATCGGCCGGAAGTCATAACTGCGGACGCTGTCTTTCACTACCAAGCCGACATCGAAGCTAGTGCCGCCCATATCGGCCATGACTACGTTCTGAAAGCCCAGAGCCTTCGCGATATGATGCGCTCCCATTAGGCCGGACACCGGGCCGCTGTTAAAAGTCCGGCTGGCGGCGGTTTTGAAGACTTCCGCGATTCCGCCGGAACTCTGAATCATGGAAAGTGACCGTTTGTAGCCGCGCTCGCGCAGCTTATCCCAGCAAGTGGAAAGCTCGATCTGCATGGAACGTTGCAGATAGGCATCCAGAATTGCCGCCATGGTTCTTTCATATTCGCCCAGCTTGCCGGACACCTGCCCCGCGAGAACCACCGGCATGTAGCCGATGTGGAACTCCTGGTATTCACTGCGGATGATTTCTTTAACCTTCTTCTCGTGAATGGGATTGAGAAACCCCCAAAGCAGAGCGACCACAAACGCCCGCGCGCCCTTGCCGACGAGGTAGCGAACTTTTTCCCGCACGTCATTTTCATCCAGGGGACGCAGAATCTCCCCGGCGGAATCGATGCGCTCCTTCACCCCTACAATCATGTCGCGCGGAATGAGCGGATCAGGCTTGTGCTGCGCGCTGAGGTTGCGCCGCTCCTGCACGCGGGTTCCGTCGATCCACTGTGCGCCGCGGCCCAGCAGCGTAGTGTCTTCATGACCTTCGGTCGCGATCAGCCCGAGCCTCGGGCCTTTCCTCTCCAGCAGCCGATTCAGAGCGATGGTGGTCGAGTAGCGGATCATGTCGATCGCCGGCAGCAAATCGTCCATGCGCATGCCCATCGCCTGCGCGCCTTCCTGGATCACGTTGGAGAAGCAGACCGACAAGTCGTACGGAGTCGTTGGGACTTTGCGGATGATGGTCTGATCGGCGTAGTTCAAGACCATGTCCGTAAAAGTTCCGCCCACGTCGATATCGATCGAGTTCATTCCGGGGCCTCGAGCCGCTGGTCTTTGATGCTGAGTTCCCCGTTGGCCAATCTCGCTTTCAGGGAATCGATGTTGATTTCGATGTCCCAGGTAATGGGATGGCCGGGAGGCAAATATTCGGTTTCGATTTGCGTACCGCAGCCAGGACAGTAGAACTCCACAATCCGCACCCAGAGCGGGTCTGGAGCGAAGCTGTATGCTCCCTCGACAATGGGCGGGTGAATCTCGCGCGGATCGCGGTCGTAGAGCAGGCATCCTTTCTTGTAATTCTCCCGCGCCGGGCCGAGCAGGCGCTCGCAGCGATTGCAAATCCACTGCTCGCCATCGAGATCGAGATCAAGATACTCGGTGACTCGAATGCGGCGATTACCGTTGTTTGCCTTAAGAACGTTTGCCATAAGAACGAGTCTCCTGCGCGTTGGCCGGAATGGAATCTGCGGCGCGTTTGCTTCCGCGTGTGAGTTGTCCGTTTCCGTACTGATCGATACCCAGGGTCCAACTCTCGGGAACAAAATAAGTGCTGTTCTCCGCCTCCAGAATCGCGCAACCCTGCACTCTGTTCCCCGGCTGCAGTGCTTCCCACTTGTATAGGCTGGCCTCGCCGCGCTTGCCGCCGTAAGACACTTTTCGTTTGCCCATCAATGCCGCCGCCGCGTCTTCCGAACCGATTTCCTTCAATGTCAGCGCGGGCTTGGCGATGGGCTTGGTCACACGCATGCGAACCAGTTCGAGGCTGACGTCGCCGCCGGGCAAAGCGGAACCGAGTTTTCGCCGCAGATCGTCGAGACTAGTGAAGTGCAACTGCGGACATTTGACGTGAATATTCGGGCGCTCCAGTTGTGACAACTCCAGTTCGACCGCGCACTCCGCATGGTCCGGTTTGATTCCCTCTCCGAGTAAATCCCGAATGCCAGCGGAGCGCATCTCCTCGATCAACTGGTTTAAGGGCTGCACGTCCGCTCCCTCGCGAAACATGAGATGGAAGGAACGCTCGTAAACATGGGAAATGTCTGAGACGGACGAGCCGAAAGCGCTGAACACCGGGCCTAACGCGAAGAGATAAACCTCGCTCCAGGCGCGCCCGATCCGCGACGCCGCAAGCCAGCAAGCCGCCGTTCCCGCCATACGCGAAGAGCACATAGTCGGAAAAGTCTTCTTTCAGCTCGCGGCTGGCCATCTCGATCATCGTCGCCACCATCCCGTGAGCGCGGTCAATCACAGCGCCGCAGGCATCGTCGACATCGAGTCCCAGAGGGCCCGCGACTCCCGCTTCGATGGCCGCCCGCGCTTGTTCCACATCCAACCGTCTGGTCCCGCCCAGGAAATGCTCGGGATCGATGAGCCCAGCCGTCACGAAAGCATCGGTCAATGTGGCCTTATCGCCGCCGAGGCCGTAGCACACCGGTCCCGGAAATGAGCCCATGCTTTCCGGGCCAAGACGTACGCTATCGTCTGCGCAGCTCACCACGCTGCCTCCGCCGAGCGCGATCGACCTCAGATACGGAAGCCGCACCCGCAGCGGAATGCCAAACAAATCGCTGACCTGCGAATACACCGGCTCGCCATCGCGAATGACGCCAACCTTCGCGGTGGTGCCGCCCACGTCCAACGCGATCACATTCTTCAACCCGTAAATCTTCGCCAGATAGCTGGTGCCGTAGACTCCGAGAATCGGGCCGGACTCCATCGTGTCGATCGCTCTGGTCTTGGAGACGCCGGCAACTCCGCCGTTAATGTGGCTGATCAGGAAAGCGCGCGAATATCCGTGGGTATAACGCAGTTCGTCTTCCGCTTTGAACAGAGTCGCCGCCAGCGCGCTGTGGGTGTAAGCGTTGATGACCGCGTAATACGTGCGCGTCATGTCGTCGGTGTTCTGGCAGATGTCGCTTCCGGTGAGTACGGGCACGGAACCAAGAAAGTGATCGGGATACTGTTCGTCGATAATTCGCTTGATATGCTGCTCGTGCTCAGGATTCTGTAGCGCTCCCTGCAAACTGATGCAGATGCGGCGCACACCGTTCTCCAGCAACGAACGAACTGCGGCGAGTATTTCCGGGCCATGAGCGGCTTCGATCCCAATGACGTTTTTCTCATCCACTACTTGATTAAGGATTGGGCTGGCTTCCTGCCGGCTGTAAAGATCGCGCTCGTGGCCGCGGCTCACGATCAAGCCGATCTTCGGTCCGCGCAATTCAGCCAGCACGTTGGAGGTGATGGTGGTTGACCAGCGCAATAACTCGACTTGCTCGAAGAATAACGCCAGGTCAGAAAATCCCAATTGGACGGCGCCGTGATCCAGGCAGTCAAACAGGCACACCGTAAGATCGTGCGGCGTGGAATCCACCTTCACGCAGACGACGCGAGTGCCGTCGCTGAAGATGCCGTCCGTTAACGTGCCGCCGACATCGATGTCAACGCTGTACAAGAGAACCTCGAAGGTCAGGAGTTGTAGCCGCCAATTGTGGCCGCTAATTGTAAGCTTTGCGAATGCCGTCCACGGTGGCAGGTCATGGCTTAATCTCGTACGCCTTCTTTATGAGCTGACCCTTCATTTCATACCGCGGCAGCGTGCCCGCGGGAACCAACTCCACCGCGGATGCAATGCTCAAAGTCGCTTTGATCTTCTTCTCAATCTCGCTCTTTAGCTCGGGCAAGTCCGACTCTGAGCCATACTCCGCGACGATTTTCACCGGCGGCGCTACTTTGGGCCCCGGCTCATCCAGGACAATTTGAATCTCTCCCGTGGTTCGGGGATGAAAACTGGACACTATATCGCGAACCGCCGATGGAAATACATTCACTCCCAGCACGATCAGCATATCGTCGGTGCGCCCGATGCAGCGCAGTTTGAAACTGGTGCGGCCGCAGGGGCAGGTTGTGTCCAGCACCGTCACCCGATCGCGCGTGCGGAAGCGTAGCAAAGGCACGCACTCGCGGTCCAGACTGGTGTAAACGAGTTCGCCGGTGACGCCCTTTTCAATCGGAAGGCTAGCTCCGCTCTCGGGGTCGATGACCTCCGCCAGCACATATTCCTGCCCGTTGAAGTGCATGCCGGACTGGTCGGGGCACTCACTGAAAATGATGGGCGCCATATCGGCATTGCCAAGTCCTTCGGTGACGCGGGCTCCCCAATCTTGCTGCAACTTGGCGCGCACCGCGGGAATCCCGGCTCCGGGCTCCGCGCCGCAGAACAACTTCTTCAGCCCCAGTTCTCGTGGCTCCAACCTGGCTTCGCGGCGCACCCAATCCGCAAAGTAGGTGGCGTAGGAGGGAGTGCAATGCATCGCCGTTGCTTTCAATAGCTGAATTGCTATCAGGGCTTTCTCGGACGCTCCCGTGCCGATGGGCACGAACATCGCGCCAATCGACTCGATCGCGTCCTTCGACGATAGACCCGCGACGAACATCGTCAGCCCGGCCGCGTGGATCACAATATCGGATTTGCGGCAGCCCTGGGTGTAGAAAGACCGGGCCGTGATGTGGGTCCAAACTCTAGCGTCATGCCGAGTGATGCCGACGAAGCTCGGCTTGCCGGTTGTTCCGGTGGAGCTGTGCACACGGATGATGTCGTCAAGATCGGCGGCGACATGCTTGCCCAGCGGCGGGTGCGACGCCTGGCTTTCGCGAAGCTCCTCCTTCGTGGTGAAAGGAAAGCGGGCGAGGTCGCGTAGCCGGCGATAGTCTTTGCGGCGGATTCCGGCGGCCTGAAATTTCTCCTTATAAAACAACGACCGTGCAAAGAGGTAATCGAGTTGGCTCGCCAGCTTGGCTTCCTGCAGTTTCTGGATCTCCTTGGTAGTTGCGGTTTCAATCCTTCGATCCAGATACTCCGACCTTGCCATATGGAATCGTTCCCCGTTCTACTCTCTTGACTGCGGCTGCACTGCGCAATGCACAGCGTGCAGTGGCGGCATCCTAAATTCGCAAACCACGAAGGACACGAAGTTACACGAAGGAACCAAATCGACGATTTTCCTTCGTGATACTTCGTGTCCTTCGTGGTTCATGAATTTAGAAACCTCGCTTGTGGCGCTAAGACTCTATCGAACGTACGTTATAATTCACAAGCAAAAAATTGACCTATGCCCACCAGCCATGGCCATTGCCAAAGGATGATAGCATCGCGCCGCGCAAACGCGAGGTTCGCATGCTAGGCACCATGATGAACTATCCGCTCACGCTCCCTCATTTCCTGGAGCGGGCGGGAAAGCTGTTTCCCGAAGTTGAGGTCCTGTCGCGCCTGCCGGATCGCTCGCTGCATCGCTACACCTACGCTGACGTCTATCGCCGGGCGCGAGCCTTGGCAGAGGCCTTGCAGAAGGCCGGCCTGCAGCGCGGCGATCGGGTCGGCACCCTGATGTGGAATCACTACGCCCACCTGGAAGCTTATTTGGGCATTCCGGCACAGTGGGGCGTGCTGCACACCCTGAACCTCAGATTGTCGCCGCACGATCTCGGGTACATTGCAAAGCATGCCGAAGATCGCTTTCTTATCGTCGATGACATCCTTCTCCCGCTGTTCGACAAATTCAAGGACGGGCTGAACCTCGACCGCGTGATCGTGGTTCCGCTGTGTGCGAAACCCGTGACCGGCGAATATCAGAACTACGAGGATCTGCTGGCGACAGCCTCCGGTAACTTCCGCTATCCCGACCTGGACGAGAACGAAGCCGCTTCCCTCTGCTACACCTCCGGTACGACTGGGCGTTCCCAAGGGCGTTGCCTACTCCCATCGTTCGGTGGCTCTGCACAGCTTTCTGATGACCACGGTCGACAACTTTGGCATCTGTCACGCGGACGTGGCTCTGCCGGTCGTCTCGATGTTTCACGTGAATGGTTGGGGGATGCCCTATGCAGCGGCCCTGGTAGGATGCAAATTGGTTCTGCCCGGTCCGTATCTGGATGCGCAGAGTCTGCTGGAACTGATGGAGCGCGAGCAGGTCACGGTAGCCGGAGGCGTGCCGACGATCTGGTTCAACGTTGTGGACGCCCTGGAGAAGGACCCCGGCCGATGGAAGCTGCCGCCGATGCGAATCCTGATTGGCGGCGCGGCGCCGCCGGAATCTCTCATTCGCCGGCTGGATCGTTTCGGGATGAAAGTCGAACAAGGCTGGGGACTCACCGAAAGCAGCCCGCAAGCCACCGTGCCACAACTCAAGTCCTATATGAAGGGGTGGCCTGCGGAGACAAAAGTATGCTGTTAAAGCCAAAGCGGGCATCCCCGTTCCGTTCGTCGAAATGCGGGTGATCAACGAGGCCGGAGAGGTGCCACACGACGGCAAGACCATGGGCGAGGTCCAGTTGCGCGGGCCCTGGGTCGCGGCTAGTCCTACTACAATCTTCCTGACGAAAGGGACAAGTGGACTGAGGATGGTTGGTTCCGCAGCGGTGATGTGGGCGTCATCGACGAAGAGGGTTATCTCAAGATCGCCGACCGAACCAAAGACCTGGTTAAGTCAGGCGGAGAGTGGATCAGCTCGGTGGATCTGGAGAACGCGCTGGTAGCTCACCCCGACGTGCGTGAGGCCGCCGTGATTGCCGTGCCGCATCCCAAGTGGCAGGAGCGGCCGGTGGCGGTGATAGTGGCACGCGAGGGAGCCACGCCTACGCCCGCGGCGCTGCGTGAATTTCTGGCGGAACGATTCGCCAAGTGGCAGTTGCCGGACGGGTTCATCTTTGTTGATGAATTGCCGCACACCTCAACCGGCAAACTCCAAAAGGTGGAGCTGCGCCGGCGCTACCCGAGCTGGAACTGGACGGACTGATCTCGCCGGGACTGCCAAGCATCATCAGCCGAGCCTACTTCGCCTGCAGCGACTCGATGTAGTGATTCAGATTGCTGATGCGCTGTTGCACTTGACCGGAACTGCCGCCGCTCATGCGGAAAAAGATCGGTCCCCACACCGGCATGTCCTTGTTGCCGTGCGCGGCCAGTTCGGCGGTTCCGGTAAGGGCGCTGGTTACCTTCATGCCGGGATACTTCCCGCCATTGTTCTTGGCCAGCATGGTCAAGTCCGCGGGCGGAATCTTCAGCGCGGAGGCCGCCGGACCGTCGCCTTTGGCGCCGGCGCCATGGCAGGAAGCGCAGTAGGCAGTGAACATTTCCTTGCCGGAAGCCGGGGACGTAGCTGGAGCCGGTATGTGTTTAATCTCGGTCTTTTTTTCTTGTGCCCCAGCAAATGTTGCCACTGCGGCGAGCAACACCGCAGACGACATTGCACGACGAATCGACATAACACTCTCCCTCGTGACGCCAGTTTCGTAGCCCTGCATTCTACGGCAAAACCGCTCCGAAGTGCGACCACACCATGATTTTCAGTGGCCAGCCACTCACCATAAGAGCGGCTGGCCGGTTTCAAGCGCAGGAAAACTAGAACGAAAACTTCAAGGCAAACTGCAGCTGCCGCGGGTTCAACATGGTTCTTGGCGTTCCGAAGTTGTTATTCGCGGTGGGCGGGATGGCGAACGTCGCCGGAACCACCACGCCTGCCGGCGGAGTGAACGCCGGACACGCCGCCTGGCCGGCTTGCGCCTGCAAGGAGGCAGCGTCCCCATAATGCTGGGGCACCGGGCCGCAGAAGATGGGCGACCCATAGACGCTGAATACTTCGTCTATGTTTTGACGGTTGAGCAGATTGAACGCATCGAACATGAAGTCCAGGCGCATGCGCTCGGTCAGTTGGAAGTGCCGGGAAACTCTCAAGTCCCAACTGCGCAACGGCTGGCCGATGTAGGAATTCCGGCCGGAGAGTCCCACGCGATCGGTAACTGGATTGGTATCGCCATTGGCGTCTCCGCCGACAAACATGGTGAAGGGGCGGCCGCTCTGGATGGTGATTACGCTGCTCAGTTCGAAATTCTTGGCGATCCCGTGGTCGGGCGTGCTCGCGGTGAAGTTCGCAATGAAACGATGGCGGACATCCTGGTTGGAATTGGCACGCTCCGATTTGTTGTCGAACTGGTTTTGCGGCAGGTTGATAAAGGTGGTGAAGTTGCCGTCATCGATAATGTGCGACCAGGTGTAGTTGGCGTTCAGGCTGAAGAACTTACCCAGCCGCTCAATGGCTTGCAACGTCAAGCCGTGATAGTTGGCGTTTACCACGGCGTCGTTGTAATCCATGAATCCGCCATTGGCGTATTCGTTGCCCTGGAAAACCGGCTTGCCCGCCAGCAGCAACGGGGTTCCAACACAATTGCTGATGGTGCCATCGGGATTGAGCCAGCCTTGCGAGGCCACGGAAGAATTTTGCGGCGGTCCCAGGTTCGCACCAGGATTGTTAGGCTTGTTCGTGCCTTGCGGGCAAGAAGTATTCAAGCCGTTCCCCAGGATCAGCCGGTGTGCGCCGACGAAGAGATATCCGATATCCACGGTCGTCGACTTGCCGATTTGGCGGTCGATTTCCATGCTGGCTTGCTCGGCGTAAGGAACTTTGCTGTGATTGCGGTCCATACCACCGGCGCCGGCCGTGCAGGCCGGGGGGCAGTCGCCTGTGATGTTCTCGATTGGGTATGTGCCAGTGTTCAAGATGAGTTTGGCCACATCCGCTGGAGCATCAAAGCAGGGACCAAAGGGTCCGAACGGCGCCAAGCCGGGTGTACAGGTTACTCCGCCTGGCAGGACCTGAACCGTGTTGACCGCGTTGAGTTGCCAGCCTCCCGTGTCCGCTCCCGTTCGAACCATGGGCAGTTTGACGCCGGGCAGATAGCCGGGAACCGTCTTCTGGTCTCCAGTGATGAAAAAGAAGGTCATGTTGTTGCGATCGTCAAACATGCCGAATCCGGCGCGAATGACGGTTTTGTTGTCCGGAGCGTAGGCCAATCCCACACGAGGTTGAATGGCCCCGTAGTAAGGCGCGATTTGCGCCCCCAATCCGGTTTCCAAGTCGTACCGCAAGCCATAGTTGACGGTTAGTTTGGGAGTCAGGCGCCATTGATCCTGTGCGAAGAAACCATAGTAGGCGTGGTTTAGTTTGTACTGATAGCTGGAAGTAAGTTGCGTGGGATAGGCATTCGCCCAGCTTGTTGTATCCAGGGGGAACTGGTTATTCAACGGGGCTTGCCCGTCCACGTAACCGCTGCGGGCCAATGCCACGCCATAGAATGTCACCGCTACGCCGTTAAAGTTGACGAACGGCTCTCCGGGAATCTGGCCGTTCGGAAGCGGGCATGGGGCCTGCCCTGGCATGTCTGCCAGCATCGGAGAGGCGCTGGGCTTCATGAAGTTCGCAAACTGCACCAGGCAGTTCAGGCCCGGCAAAATAATGCGTGCCGGCGTGAACCCGGGATAGCTGGTCGAATCCCAAATGTTGTTGGAATCGAATCCGAACTTGGCGACATGGTTGCCCTTAACCCAGGAAACAGAGTCGGAAAACTGGAATCGGCTCTCATAGATTGCGTCGAGAGTTCCGAAATTGTGTCCCAGTGAAAGATCGTTCGGAGATGTCCAGATCGGGTTGTCCGGTCGCGCCGGGGAAGTTGTAGTGGCGCCGGGCGTATTGCGCCAGAGCGGTGTTGACCAGTTCCGGTTTGAGCAGCGAATTCAACGTACCCACCAGCGACTGATCGCGAATGAAGAGATTGCGGCCGCCGCTCGGAGTGCCGATGCCTCCCCCGTCTTCCGTATTTCCAACCAGTTCGTTCAAGTCGCGGGCGTCCTCGACGTTGTAGAAAACTCCCAAGCGGTTGTTGTTGGTGATCTGATGATCAATGACGGACAAACCCGTAGTCATTGTGCTTGGTCTTCAGCACGCGAAGGATCCTCCGGAGCGAGCCCCAGGTAAGCCTTCGCCGGATTAGATTCCCGTTAGCGGCGCAAAGCCCGTTACGCCAGATCGGCACGCTAAGATTCTGCCTGAAATCCGTCGGCAGGATGGGCGACTCGGAGCGCCGCTGGCCCTCGTAGTTGGCGAAGAAGAAAGTCTTGTCTTTCACGATCGGGCCACCGAGCGTGGCTCCGAACTGATTCTGCTTGAGGCTGAAGGGCGCCGGCCGCGGCTGCAGCAGTGACCGCGAGTCGGTTGCGCTGTTTTGAAAATAGTCGTAGACCGAGCCGTGAAGATTGTTGGTCCCCGACTTGGTTACGACGTTGACGATCCCGCCGACCGCGCGGCCATATTCAGAGCCGAAGCCGCTGTTCACCACGCGGAATTCGGAAACCGACTCCTGCGGAGGCGTGGCGCGCTGTACACCCGTGTTCGAATTGATGAAGTCGGCGCCGTCCACCGTGATTTCATTGCTGAAAGACCGCATGCCTCCGAAGGAAATCTGCGTGATCTCAAATTCCGTGAAGGTCGTCCCCAGACTGGTGCGGCCCGTGGCCACGCCCGGCGTCAGCAGGCGCGAAATCCGTGAACAGCCGTCCGCTGACTGGTAAGGATTGAATTTGTTTGGTATCGATGACCTGGCTGACTTCGGTTCGGGTGGCTTCCACCAGCGGCGCCTCGGTGGTGACTACGACCGTTTCACCCTGCGCCGCAACTTTGAGCGTGATGTTGATGGTCGCGGTCTGGCCCACGCTGAGACTGATCCCAGTCTGCGTGTACTTCCCGAAGCCCGTATACGACGCACTGATGTCGTAGCGCCCCGGCGGAAGAGAGGGAATAACGAAAAAGCCTGCCTCATTGGTGGTGGCGGTGTAGGTCTGGTTCGTGTCCGTGGAATGCAACGTAACGGAAGCCTTGACGATCGCTCGTCCGCTGGTGTCCAGCACTGTCCCGTTAAGTTGCGCGAAGCTAACGGTAGCTTGGCCAAACGCAAGTGAACTGCTGAGAACGACCATCACGAGAGCAACCCAGGCAGTCAAACACGGACGTGGTGTCATATAGCCATCCCTCTCTTGGAGCGAACGTACGTTCGATAAAACGCGGGCCCATAACTGTGAGACGGAGTGGACGCACTGTACAAGAACTCCGCCAACCCAGCAACTGAAACGACATCAGATAAGTACTCGGAGCCTAATCCAGATTGCAGAAATACACGTATCGCCTTTTCAGCCGTGCATTATCCCGCAGAGGATGGGTCGAATGTCAAGACAAATAGCCTCCGCCTCCACAGCGGCATTCCCGAAGGCAACTTCCGCCGGGCCGCGAATATTTTCGCTTACGCTCGCGAATGCCCAACCGGAGCGGGTTTCCCCCACACCTCCTGCGCGGTCTCGGCCACCAGCCGAAGCTTTGCCTCCTGATCCTTAACCGTCAACAGATTCCCCTCCTCGGTTGAAGCAAAGCCGCACTGCGGGCTCAGCGCCAGACGCTCCAGCGGCATGAATGTGGCCGCGGCCTCGATGCGCTGCTTCAACTCGTCCTTACTTTCGAGCGCGGCCTTCTTCGAACTGACCAATCCCAGAACGACGGTACGATCCTCAGGCACCTGGCGCAGCGGTTCGAAGCCCCCGGATCGCTCGTCGTCGTACTCCAGCAGGAAGCGATGGAAATGCGTATTGCGGAAGACCTTGGTAATCGGACCGTAGTCTCCCGCGGCGTAGAACTTGCTCTGATTGTTTCCCCGGCAGAGATGAAGGCCAAAGATAATTCCGGGATAATCGCCGATCACGGCGTTGTCCATCTCGATCGAGAGATCGAGCAGGCGGTCGGGATCGTTGCCGCGCTTGCGGTACCCATCGCGCAACACCGGATCAAGCAGCGCGGTGTATTGCGGCGAATCGATCTGGATATACGTACAGCCGAGCCGGATGAGTTCCTGCACTTCGTCGCGCAAGATGTCCACCAGGTCAGCCAGGTAGCCATCGATGGTGGGATAGGCGCCCTTCGACTTCTCGCTGTCATAGTACGCCGCCGCCTGCTGGGCGCTGATCAGCGTGGTCTTGGCCGGGTGCTGGCGTTCGCGCGCGCACGTAGGTGAACTCCTCCGCGCACATGGGCCGCTTGCGCCTCAGCTTGGAAACCACTACCGGCCGCGGGAGAATCAGCTCCTCACCCTTTTCATTACGAAACGGGATTGCCCAGCCGCCAAACTTGTCAAAGCCTTCGATGGAGTCGATCAGATGGCCAAAGAACGCGTAACGGCGCATCTCCCCGTCGGTAATCATTTCCACGCCGGAGCGGAGTTGCAGCGCGATGCCTTCGTCCACCGCGCGATCCTCAACTTGTTTGAACGCCGCATCCGTCAGTTTGCGGGCGGCAAAACTCTCACGCGCTTCCTTCAGATACTCAGGCCGCAAGAGACTTCCAACCACGTCGCTTCGATACATACAAAGTCCTTCCCTTCCCAGGTTCACTGCCCGATCACTTTTTGCCCGTAGTATAGGGCAGCTGTCAAATGGCGGTGTTCATCTTCACCGCTCTGCTTCATTGTTCGTTTGCTTTTCTCTGCGCACTTTGCGGGGGTTCTCAGCGAACTCTGCGATTTAAGACTTGGTTTTGCCAACGTCCGAAATCTTAAGACGCGGAGATCGCTGAGAACCCCTGCAGAGAGTGCGCGGAGACGACCTAAGAACCGACGTGCGACTCTCAATATCAACGTCTGGAACAGACGCTGCGAGTTGTGGTAAGGTCACAAATCGAACGTTCGTTCGGTAAATGTCGGACGCCATATTAGCGCATCACGCGCCGATATGCGAGGGGTAGCGGATAAAATTGCCAGGCATAGCTGGACACCGATCCGACTCATGCGATTCGCGGAGGAGCATGGCGGCAAGAATCAAGACGACAGTGGTTGGCAGTTATCCCGTCCCTTCCTGGCTGGTGGGAAATACTTCGCGCCCGGTGCTGCGTGACGCCGTCATGGCAGTACTGAAGACGCAGGAACTGGCGGGCTTGGATCTCGTCACCGACGGCGAGCTGATGCGCTTCGACCCCAGCCATCCTGAGATGAACGGCATGGTCGACTACTTCGTCTCGCAGATGGACGGGATTCGCAAGCATTTCGCGCTCTCGGATTTTGACCGCTTCCGCGCCGACCGCGCCTCGGGGATTCTTACCGCGGGAATGGTGGTTGGGAAAATCGGAGAAGGAACGCTGAATCTGCCGCGCGACTACGACTTCGTAAGCCCGCTGACCAAACTTCCGCTCAAATTCACTTGCACCGGCCCGCACATGCTGTCACGGCTGTTGACCAACTGCTTCTACCGCGACGTGGCCGATTTGGCGATGGACATTGCCGGCATCCTGCGCCGCCAGTTGGAACTCATCGAAGCCGATATGGTGCAGCTCGACGAGGCCAGCATCGTGGGCAGTCCCGAGGACGCGCCCTGGGCCGCGGAAGCCATCAATCATGCGCTTGACGGCGTGTTGAACGAGAAGGCGGTGCACATATGCTTCGGCAATTTCGGCGGACAGCCCATGCTGCGCGGCTTCTGGCGGGATTTGATTCCCTTCCTCAATTCGCTGCGCGCGGATCATTTGGTGCTGGAGTTTGCCCGCCGGGGATATGACGAATTGGCGGTCTTCGCCGACCTCGATCCCAAGATCGCTCTGGGGATCGGCCTGATCGATATCAAGGACAACGAAGTGGAGAGCCCGGACCTGGTCGCTTCGCGCATTGAACTGATAGTAAAAACACTGGGCGCGGAGCGCTTGAAGTACGTTCATCCCGACTGCGGCTTCTGGATGCTGCAGCGCAGTGTGGTGGACCGCAAGATGCACTCGCTGGTCGAGGGCAGAAATTTGTTCGAAGGACGCACGTAGGTTCGGCTAAATGGCGCAAGACGAAAAAGCTGGAGTTCGAGCGGCGGTCTTCGGTCATCTCGCGGGCATTGTCCTGGCCCCGACGGTGCGGGCGCTGTGGGACCGCAAGGTCTTCGACCTGTTCGAATCGGCTGAATGGGTAACCCTCGATCAAGTCCTGGAGAAGACCCGTGGCAATCGCGGTTATCTGCGCGTGGCGCTGCGTCTTCTAGCGGCCTGCGGCTGGTTCCAGCAAAGGCTGGAAAACAACGGGCTCACCGCGTGCTTCACACTGACCGCGGAGGGCAGGATCGCCCTCAAGCTCGCGCCTCCGCTTTACTCGGAGGTGATTTCGTTCATCCCCATGGCGGTATTCCTCGAGGATTTTCTCTTCGGAGGCTCTCCCATTTCCATATTGCCTTCGCTGCAACCGCTAGCTCTGCGGGCTAAGGAGCGCTGGGGCATTCCACCCGGAGAAGATCCCGTCACGGCCAAAGTTCACGATGAGGTTCGCAGCCATCTGGATGGCGTTCTGGTTGGCCCGGCGATGGTCGCGCTGGCTCGCGGTGGAGTGCTGGCGCAGCTTGAGCACGGACCGGTGAAACTCGACTCCATCGCCGGCAACCGCGAGAGCCTGAGCCTGATTTTTGATTTATTGGCCACGCAGGGCTGGATCGCGCGCGAGCAGAACACGGTGCGCCTCACCTCATGCGGCCTTTACGCGGCGCAGATCGCCACTTCATACGGCGTCACCGTTTCCTATCTCCCGAATTTGAATATCGCCAGCACTTTGCTCTTCGGCAATCCACGCATTCCACGGGTGGATGAAGGCGGCGTCGAACTCTACGTCAATCGCGGCATGAATGTCTGGGGCAGCGGCGGCGCGCACCGGACGTATTTCAAGAAGGTCGACGAGATCGTCATGGAGATCTTCAATCGCCCGCTCGACCGCCAGCCCCAGGGCATCTGCGACATGGGCTGCGGTGACGGAACCTTTCTCGAGCATTTGTACAGTGTCGTGAAGCACCGCACCGCGCGCGGGAAAGTGTTGGACAAACACCCGCTCGTTCTGGTGGGTGCTGACTTCAATAAAGTCGCTCGCCGTGTGGCTAAGCAGACGCTGCGCAAGTCCGAGTGCTCGACCTTTCACGTCATCGGTGGAGACATCATTCGTCCGGCTCAGTTGGCGAGCGATCTCGAGGATCTGGGGCTGGATATTCACGACCTTCTGCACGTCCGCTCATTTCTCGACCACAATCGCCCCTATTCTCCGCCCATCAATTACGTGAAGGGCAGCCGCATTGGCAGATCGAGTGGAGCGTTCTCCCGCCTGGGAGAAGAAATTGCTCCCGACGAGTTGGAAGAAAATCTGGTGCGCCATTTGCGCCGCTGGGCGCCATACGTCGGTCGCTTCGGTCTGCTTGTCCTCGAGCTGCATACACTGCCGCCGCAGCTTACCTCGACGAACCTGGATAAAACACCTGCAGTCGGCTATGACGGAACTCATGGCTACTCGGATCAATATCTAGTCGAGCTGCCTATTTTCCTCGACCTTGCACGGGAAGCTGGACTGCAGGCGGACGAGCGCTATCAGTGCAAGTTCCCGCCTTCCGAATTGGCCACTGTAAGCCTGAACTTCTTCACCGCGCCCCAAGCCCGCAGGGTGGACGCAGGGGCGAGTTAAGGCCCGCAAAACACCGCGTGGGGGGCCCGCGCCCGGACCTCGCTCGCACCCAACCCGGTCAACTATCTCTTAGCCGCGCTCTTCATTTCCGCCTTACTCTGATTCGCCCGGAAAATTACATAAGATCGAATCGCCTTCGCATCCTGATGCGAAAGTTCCTTCTTAAATGAAACCATGCCGTCCGGCTCGAGCAATCCGCCGAGAACGATGTGGAACCACTGATCATTCGACAACGTCCCTGAGTAGCGCAGATCGGGCAGGACGCCGCCGCTCACCGCGACATCCCCGTGGCATGCCGAGCAGTAGCGCTGGAACAGCGCTTCGCCCTGGTGAATCTCGGCCGCACTGGCGGTGGAGCGCGGCGGATTCAGCTCCGGTTGCTCGGTTTCAGGAGGCGGCGGCAAACTTGCCTTGCCGCCCAGCTTGAAAGCCAACACCCGGCTGACGTTCGGCAGCCTGCTGGTTTTCAGTGCAACCTCGCCCGCGGCCAGTGGGAACACGCCGCCCCAGCCCGTCAGTACGGCCACATATTGCTCACCATTCACGGTGTAAGTCACCGGCCCAGCCATCACGCCAGTCTGCGCCATAAACGACCACACCTTTTCGCCGGTGTCCGCGCGATAAGCCTCGAAGTGGCCGTCCGCTGTGCCTTCGAAGACCAGATTTCCCGCGGTGGCCAGAGTTCCGCCATTCCACGGCCCGCTACGATCGACCTTCCACGCTTGCTTTTGCTGAGCGGCATCCCAGGCGACCAGTTTTCCCTTTACCGTGTCCAGGATGGCCTTTTTGACTTTCGGATCCTGAGGCATGCCTGCGGCCACCATGTCCATGCCAAGATTCATAGCCATTTTCTTCGGCTCGAAGCGTTCCGCCGATTTGTAATTGAAGCCTAGATCGTTCACCGGAATGTATGTCAGCCCGGTGAGCGGACTGTAGGAGATGGGTTGCCAACTGTGCGCGCCAATCGGACCCGGCGCCAGCACCGCTGCTTTGCTGCCGGCGTAGCGGGCAGTCGACGTTTCGATGGGGCGGCCGGTCTTCATGTCGACGCCGGTTGCCCAATTAATGTAGGTATACGGCTGCGCGGAGATCAGTGCGCCAGTGGCTCGGTCGAGCACATAGAAGAAACCGTTCTTGGGCGCTTGCAGCAGGACTTTTCGCACCTGGCCGCCGATGGGAATATCGGCCAGAATGATTTGCTCCGCAGAATCGAAATCCCACTCATCTCCGGGGTCCTCTTGAAAGTGCCAAACATACTCCCCGGTGTCCGGCCTGATGGCGATGATGGAGCAGGTGAAAAGATTGTCGCCGCCGTTGGGGCTACGGTATTTCTGATTCCAGGGATCGCCGTTTCCCGTGCCGAAATACAACAAGTCGAGTTCGGGATCGTAGACGATGGAATCCCACACCGTCCCACCGCCACCGGATTTCCACCACTGGCCCGTCCAAGTCTTGGCCGCTTTCTCGAGGATGGGGCTTTCGAACGGCTTCGCCGGATCGCCGGGCACGGTGTAGAACCGCCAAATCATTTTTCCGCTTTCCGCATCGTAAGCAGAGAGATAGCCGCGCACGCCAAATTCTGCGCCGCCGTTGCCGATGATGACCTTGCCCTTCACCACGCGCGGCGCGCCGGTGATGGTCTGGCGGGACTTGGGATCGATAGTCAGCTTCTCCCAAAGCAGCTTTCCGGAGGCGGCATCCAGCGCCACCAGCCGCCCATCCAGCGTCCCGAAGAACAGCTTCCCTTCCCAGATCGCGACGCCCCGGTTCACCACATCGCAACACGCATTCACCGCCCACTCCGGCGGCACTTTGGGATCGTAGGACCAGAGGAGGGCGCCGGTCGCCGCATTCACCGCGAACACTTTGCTCCACGCGCTGGTGAAGTACATCACTCCATCCACCACCAGAGGCGTAGACTCCTGTCCGCGATGGGTGTCCAGCTCGTAGTACCACGCTAGCCCTAACTGGCCGGCGTTCTTGTCATCGATTTGCTTCAGCGGGCTGAAGCGCTGCTCGTTATAGGTGCGCCCGTAAGTCAGCCAGTCGCCCGGATCGGAATCCGCATGCGCGATGGTGACGCCATTCACATCCGCAGGGCGGACTGTTGCAGCCCCGGTTTCGCTATGTGGACTGGATGAGTGGCAGCCCACTATGACCGTGATACTCAGGACAATTGCGAGAGCTGGAACCCGTAGCGCGGTCATAGGATCTCCTGGGCCTTGAGCTTGGCAAGCGCGCCGAGCCGCACCGATTCAGTTGGCGCGAGGCTCAGCAGTAGCCACGCTCGATTTCTTCCAAAGCGCCGAGAGTCTATCACTTTGAGTTGCCCGGAGAAAGAGCGAGAAGCCGGATCGTAAGTGCAGTTCGGTTTCCCTTGCGCGAACTGGGAAACTGATAACTTGCGGCTGAAAACTGGGCCCTTCATTTCTCTCGCCGAGGCCTAAGGAAGTTGAAACCAGATTTCAGTTTCAAGTTCTCAGTTCTCGGTTTGCTCCAGCCGGAACATTTCGGCGAGGGGTGCGGTTGAAATAGTCCGAACCGCTGGGCTACGGAGTGACTTTTGCTTCCGAGGCGGGCTTATCAAACAGCGTTGAATCCACCTTCGGGTTGATCTGGATACTGGTGAACTGGACCGTGCTCGCGTCCTCGCCATTCTGCTTATTTCTGTGCAAGTAGGGAAGGGTCAGGCCATCGGTGGTCTTCCAGTCTTCCAGATCGGTGATGTCCTGCTCTGGCCCGGTTCGTCCCGCGCCTTCATACGCCTCGCGCAACACTCGTCCACTTTGTGGATCGACGTACCAGCGCATGGCGATTCCCGCTCCGCTGATGTCGACGATGCCGGCGTCTACGCTGCCGATCTTCTCCGTCCCCGAGCCGGCAAATACAAAGCTGGGATCGTCGACATGCTGGCCGAGGAAGATCATGTCGCGCTTGATCTGTGCCAGCGTGTCGGCCTTCTGTGACTCCGGCAAATCGCGCACGCCCATGCCGGCGACGGAGACGAACGATGCGTCCGGAGAAACCACAATGGTGAACGCGCCCATCGGACCACCCTGGGCAGCTACGTGCATGTGATCGGGAAAGACGATGGTACTGCGCATGGTCATCGGCACGTCGCCCTGCGGGGTTTTTCGGGTGACGTTGAAATCCGCGCGCAAGGCCTTGACGGATTGCAGGCGCGCCCGGCCGCCCATGGCCTGTACCACCTTCGCAGCCAGCGCCTTGCCTGCGGCAGTCGAAGCGGCGGGCTGCGCCGAAGCTTCCGGCTTCTCCCCCGGAGGCGGCGGGATCGTGATGTCGATGTTGGTGACCGGGCCGAGTGAAGTCAGCGGCTTGTCGAACTCGGAAGTATTCCCCACCACCAGCACCGCGAGTTGGTCTTTGTGCAGATATTTTGGGATCACGCGGGCGACGTCGGCAGTAGTGACTTTCTCCACGCCCGCCTGGAAGCGCTCCAGAAAGTCGGCGGGATAACCGTAGAACTCGTATGCCATGCGCTCGCGCAGAACTTTATCCGGCGAATCGAAATTGAAGACGAACGAATTGAGGATGGCGTCCTTGGCGCGTTTGATTTCGTCGTCGGTAACCGGCTTCTTAGCCAGGTTGTCGATCTCGGCAAAGAGCCCTTGAATGGCTTCGACGGTGCTGCCGCTCTTGGTTCCCATGGAGAGACGCACCACGCCGGGATGATCGAAAGCAGTCCCAATGCCTCCGCCGACCGAATAAGCGAGGCCTTGCGCGGTGCGAATGCTTTGCACCAGGCGCGACGAAAATCCGCCACCAAACGCCTCGTTGAAAACTTGCAATGCGTAGTAGTCGGGATTGTCACGCCGCGTGCCCAGTTCCACCATGCGGATATTGCTTTGGTTTACATCGGACTTAGGAATCAGATAGAAACCGGGCTTGGCCGGAGTGAACTCGATCTTCGGCGATTCGGCAGCCGAGCCTTTGGGCCATGCCCCGAACGCCGCACGCAGCTTGGCCTCCATGGCTGCGGAATCGAAATCACCCACCACGCCCAGGATGATGTTGTTGGGCTGCACATGCTTGGCATACCAATCCAGCAAATCCTGGCGGTTTATAGCCCCGACCGTGGCGTACTCGGCCTGGCGCGCATACGGATTCTGAGCGCCGTAGGCCAGCTTGAGGGCCTCTCGGGAAGCGATCTGGCTGACTTGATCGTTACGGCGCGAAATTGAGTCGGCTTCTTCACTCTTGGCCAGCTCGACTTTGTCTTCGCGGAACTCCGGTGACCGCAGCAGGTCGGTGACGACTTTGAACACATCGTCGAAGTCGCCCTTCAGGCAGGACCACGAAATTTCGGTCGAGTCGGCATCGTTGTTGGTTTCAACCTTGGCAGCCCGAATTTCCAGGAAGTCGTCCAGTTGATCGCCGGTTTGCGTCTTGGTGCCGCCGGTGCGCCAGACTTCACCATAGATGTCCAGCATCCCAGTTTTGGCGGCAGGCTCGGAGCGCGAGCCGCCACGAATGCGGGCAACGCCATCAATCAAGGGCAGCTCTTTGTCTTCCTGGAGGAAGATGACCATGCCATTGGGCAATTCGATCCGCTTGGGTTCACCGGGATGAAAGGCGGGCAACGGCGGAATGGTGATCTGATGCCAGTCCGTGGCTTGCGCGAATGCTTGGGGCGGCGCGGCAACAGAACCGAGGGCCGCCAGCGCGAGAATCAGAACTAAGGTGAGATGCCTTTTCATTGCGCACCTCCCTGACTGCCCGAGGCAGGCGCCGGCGCGCTGGTTTCGATGATCCCTATGGTCCGGTTGCTGGGGACGAAAATCTGGTTGGCGACGCGGCGAATGTCCGCCTTGCTCACCTTGTCGATGCGATCCACCTGCCGGAACAACTCGCGCCAGTCACCGTAGCGCGACTGATAGATCGCCAGTTGGGCCGCCAGGCCTTCGTTGTCCGCCAGACCGCGGATCAGATTGGCTTTGGCGCGGGTCTTGAACATCTTCAACTCCTCGTCGCTGATGTCCTCTGTCTTGAGCCGGTCGATTTCGACGTGAATCGCCGCTTCCGCCTCGGCCGGCGTGTGACCAGGCATGAGGAAGGCATAGAAGGCGAAGAGGTGCGGATATTTGTTTCCGGGGAATCCGGTAAAGCCCGCGGTGCCTGAGGATATCTTCTTATCGCGAACCAGCGCGCGGTAGAGGCGCGAGGTGCGGCCTTCGGACATCAGATCGGCGATCGCATCGTAAACCGCATCGTCGGGGCTATGGTAGTCGGGACGGTGATAGCCCTCGAGATAAAGGGGCTGCGCCATTTCGTGAAGCACCACGCGGCGCTCGGAATTTTGCGGCGGTTCGGTGGTGGTTCGCTCATCCGGCTTTTCGTGGGAAGGGATACGGCCGAAATATTTCTCGATGAGCGGCATGGCGTCCGCGGCCTTAATGTCGCCGACCACCGCAACTACCATGTTCGAGGGAATGTAGTATTCGTCGAAGAACTGTTGCGCGTCGGTGGCGGAAAAAGTATTCAGGTCAGACATCCAGCCAATCGTCGGGCGATGATAAGGATGCGCCTGATAAGCCTCGGTGATGAACTGCTCGACCAGCCGGCCAATCGGATTGCTGTCGGTGCGCAGACGGCGTTCTTCGATCACCACGTCGCGCTCCTTGTAGAACTCGCGCATCACCGGATGCATGAAGCGCTCTGATTCCAGATAAGCCCACAATTCCAGCCGGTTCTCCGGAAGCGAGTAGTAATAGTTAGTTTCATCGTCGCTGGTGTTGGCGTTGATCCCTTCGCCCCCGTTGCGCTCCAGAATTTCGCTGAACTCGTTGGGAATCACGTACTGATTGGCATCTTTGATGGCGTCCTGCCAGGCCTGGCGCAGATCTTTTAGCTTCTGCTCATCTCTGCCAGTGGTCTTGTCGCGCTCATCGATGTAAGCGGCGTAGATTTTCTCCACTTTTTCCAGAGCGGCCTTCTCCGCGGGATAGTTCTTGGTGCCGATCTTGTCCGTGCCCTTGAACGCCATGTGCTCGAACATGTGGGCCAGGCCGGTCTTGCCCATGGGGTCCTGCACCGAGCCTGCATCCACGTGGGTGAAGAAGGAAAACACAGGCGCCTCGGGGCGTTCGCAGACGATGGCGGTCAGCCCGTTGGGCAGCTTTTTCACTGTGACTCGCTTCTCGAACGAAGCCAAGTCCTGCGCCGCCGCCAGAGTGGCCAACAGCAAAATCAAAGCAAGGAATCGGGGAACGCTGTGTTTCATCGGGACCTCCGCTGCGGTTGGACCAAACATGAAAGGAGAACTTGAAATTACGTGGTGCAGGGGGAGAATGTCAAACGGCGCGGCGGCGATTTTCGTGCCAGTCGCGACGAGCTAAGGCCTGGAGTCAACATAACAATTCGTTCGTGTGATCTCGGGATCGCTAGATCTCGACGGTTTAAGATTCTTGTCACTGTCTGGATGGGCAAAATCTCAAAGCGCAGAGGGCGCGGAGAAACGGCCGCAGAGTTCGCGGAGAAGAGCGATTTTCTTTGCGAGCTTGGTGGGGGGCTTTGCGTCCTTTGCGGTTAAAAGCTTTTATTGCGAACTCGGTCAAAGCCCTTAATCGCGAAGTGCGCAAAGAAAACCTATCAAAGTTCGCAAAGAAAAACAGACTGGCGTGCCTTTCACTCGCGGACGTGCCGCCTTTAGTTCCGCCAGATTCGATGGTTTAGACTGCTGCATGGCAAATCCAACCGAGCCAGCCGCATCTGAAATTGCGTGCGGAGCAAGAGAAGCAGCGTGAGCAAAGCGCAAACAGTCGAGATCGAGGGCCGGCACCTGTCGCTGACCAATCTGGACAAGGTGTTGTACCCCGCAACCGGGTTTACCAAGGGACAGGTCATCGACTACTACGCGCGCATTGCACCCGCACTGGTGCCGCAACTCGCGGGACGGCCGCTCACCCTGAAGCGCTATCCCGGCGGCGTAGATCAGGAGTATTTCTTCGAGAAGAACGCAACGAAGCATCGTCCGGATTGGGTGAAGACCGCGCCGATTTGGAGCGAAGGGAACAGCCGCAATGTGAACTACATTCTGGCCAACGATCTGGCGACGGTGGTTTGGGTGGCGAATCTGGCTGCAATTGAGCTGCATCCTTCATTGTCGCTGGCAAAGAAGATTGCTTGCCCCACCATGATGGTGTTCGATCTCGATCCCGGGCCGCCGGCGAATATTGTGCAATGCGCTCAGGTCGGAATATGGCTGCGCGAGATTTTCGAACATTTTGGCTTGCAGAGCTTCCCTAAGACATCCGGTTCCAAAGGCCTGCAGATTTATGTTCCTTTGAATACTCCAACCAGCTATGAAGCTACCAAGCCTTTCGCCCATGCACTGGCGCGGTTGCTGGAGAATGAGCATCGCGAGTTGGTCGTCTCCGACATGAAGAAGGAGTTGCGCAAAGGCAAAGTGCTGGTCGACTGGAGCCAGAATGACGAGCACAAAACGACGATCAGCGTGTATTCGTTGCGGGCGCGTGAGCGGCCGACGGTTTCGACGCCGGTGAAGTGGGAAGAAGTTGAGCAGGCGCTGAAGAAGAAAGACGCCAACCTGCTGGTGTTCGAGGCCGGCCAGGTAGTCGAGCGCGTGGCCAAGATGGGCGATTTGTTCGAGCCTGTGCAGAAGCTCAAGCAAAAGCTGCCTCGCCTGCAAGGGATTGCGGATGAGGCGGGGCCGGATATCGCCGCGGCTGCCGATCCTGTTCGGCAAAAGAAACTAAAAGCTAGGTCAGCGCCGCGCAAGCCCACGGCTCGAAAACGCCGAACGGTATAATCCCTCGGTCGATGGTACGAAACTCATGCCCCAGTTTTTTGTTGGAACATCCGGATGGGCTTATCCAACCTGGAAGCCGGACTTCTATCCGGCTAAGCTACCGCAGAGAAGCTTCCTGGAGCACTATGCCACGCGGCTGAATACGGTGGAAGTAAACTTCACCTTCCGGCAGTTGGTGAAGGAAACCACCGTACAAAAATGGCTTGCCGAAACCCCCGCCGGCTTTCGCTTCGGCATAAAAGCCCACCAGGTCATTACGCACATCAAGCGCTTGAAGGGGACGGAAGACTTCGTTCCCCGCTTCCTGAGCACGATCGAACCGCTGGCCGCGGCAGGAAAACTGGGGCCGGTGTTATTTCAGCTTCCTCCGAACCTGAAGGCGGATGCAGCTTTGCTGGAGGGATTTCTGGTTACGCTGCCGCGGGCCGTGCCCGCGGCGTTTGAGTTCCGGCATGAGTCGTGGTTCAGCGACGACATTTTTGCGCTGCTGAAGAAATTTAATCGCGCTCTATGTGTGGCGGAGACCGAAGAACGCACCACCCCCGACGTGGTGACTGCCGATTTCTGCTACTACCGTTACCGCAAGCCGTCCTACACCGCCGAGGAACGTCACGCCATGGTGGAACGCACCCGCGAGCATCTGGGCGCGGGACGTGAAGTATTTTCCTATTTCAAGCACGAAGAAACCCCGGAAGGCGCATTGAGCGCGGTGGAGTTGCTGGCGGCGGTGCGCGGGTAAGCGAATGCAAAGGAAGGAGTCTCGCAAAGCACTTCCGTTCCTTATAGCTCTGGCGTAGGCTTCAGAGCCATGACCCATGCTCAATTAGTTCAGCAGGCGGTACGCTGGCTGCGCGGATACCGCTGCGGAGTAGTTCTTTCCGAGCAGGCCTGCGCCAGCGGCGAAATGCCGGACGCGATCGGATGGAAGCGCGCCAGCCACTCAGTCCTGGTGGAGTGCAAAATCTCGCGCGCGGATTTTCTGGCCGACCGCGAGAAACCGTGGCGTCAAAAGCCGGAAGTTGGCGTCGGCTGTGAGCGTTTTTACTTGGCTCCTGCGGGCTTGCTGCGTCCCGAGGAGCTACCGGCGGGCTGGGGGTTACTCGAATGCCGCAATCGCGACATTGCAACAGTAAAGGCTTCGGCGAAGAACCTTCGCACCGCCACTGGTTTCCGTTACGAGATGAATCTGCTGCTGGCTAGCTTGCGCCGCGTAGAAGTCCGCATTGAGCCGCAGTCGATCACCGAATTTCTCAAGTGGAAAAATCGCATGGCGGAATACAACCGCGGAGCGATGCCGGAGGGCATCCTGGCCCCGGAAGAGGAAGCGAATTGCTTTCTGGACGCGGAATCGTAAGACCGGCAACTCGGTAAAAGCACGAGTTTCACTCGTGCCATCAGGTTGACAGTTGGCTTCGCGCTTTAGCGCTTGAGGGCAGCGCTGATGAGAGAAGCAGCCCCTTTCCGCGGCAACCCCAGCCGCTAAAGCGCTCATGTTTTGGGAATCTCAGTGGCACGAGTGCCCTTCCCGATTTCCTGAACCGTGGATTTTCGCGGCCCTCGAAGCATGCCCTTCCAGTCAGAATCTCTCAGGAAATAATCAAGATCGTTTTGACCAAGAAAAAACCGGGCTGGTTAGCCCGGCTTTTTCGAAGCGTCGAGTTGGGATGCGGTTACATCGCAGCGCGGCGCGGGCGAGCGCTGAAAAATGCCATTGGCCCAATTGTGGCCATACAACCTGCATTCTCTAGCGCTAGCCGGAAACTCTGTAAAAACCGGAGACGAGGCATAATTGCCTTGGAGTAGTGCAACCGGCAGGCCAAAACGGGAAACCGAACTAAAACCTTCGAAAACATCATGCAAGTACATGATATAGAGACAGATAGATTAATTCATTCTCGGAGAAGAAAAGGCCGTTCAGAGCACAGAGTAAGGAAAAGTTTTGCACAGGTTGGCTGGTACGCTTGCTGACCTTGCTACAGCTCGCGGCGGCCTTCCATGGCCTTGTGCATGGTGATTTCGTCCGCGTATTCGATATCGCTGCCGACTGGAACGCCCATGGCAATGCGCGTTACCTTGAGGCCGGGGCGCCGCAGCTGGCCGGAAAGATACGTTGCCGTGGCTTCGCCTTCCACTGTTGGATTGGTCGCGATAATGAGTTCGTCCACCTGGCCGTCTTCCACGCGGCGCGCCAGATTCGCGATGCGCAACTGCTCCGGCCCCACACCGTGCAGCGGGGAGATCAAGCCGTGTAGCACATGGTAGACGCCGTTAAAATGCTTGGTCTTTTCGATGGCGGCGATGTTGGTCGGTTCCTCGACCACGCAGACCAGGCGCTGGTTGCGGGTTGGGCTGCTGCAATAAACGCACGGATCGACGTCGGTGATGTTGTTGCAGATGGAGCACAGCCGCAGATTGGCCTTCACGTCGCGCCACCGCCGACGGCCAGAGCCTGCGGCGTCATCGTCGCTGGAGCGCAGAATGTGGAACGCCAGCCGCTGCGCGGTCTTGCTGCCGATGCCCGGCAGCTTCTTTAGTTCGTCGATGAGCCGGGTCATCGGCTCGGCAAATTTGGACATTGAAGTTGGAATTTGGTAATCGGGTAATGTTGAGTAATTTGAAACCATCCGAGATTCTCGCGAGGTCTAAATTACCAAATTACCCGATTACCAAATTTCAAATTCGTCTAAATCCCCGGAATTCCCATTCCGCCCAGCATTCCGCCCATGGTGGACTGCATGGCCTCATCTACTTTTCTGCCGGCGCCGTTGATGGCGGCGGTGATTAGGTCTTGCAGCATTTCGAGGTCGTCCGGCCTTCACAGCTTCGGGATCGATCTTGATCGCTCAGCACCTGCTTGCGGCCGTCCATCTTGACGGTGACAGCTGCCGCCGCCGGAGGAACCTTCGACGACGGTCTCCTCCATTTTCTTTTGCAGGACTTCGTACTGCTGCTTGGCCTGCGACATCAGCTCTTGCAGGTTGAATCCATCCATAGTGTCGTCCTCGTAGCGCCGGCGTCCCGCCGGCTCGTCGCGCGGGCATCTTGCCCGCGCCGGCCGAGGCGGCGGCGCTACGCCTGCTATCGCTTTTCCCGGTAGTCGATAATCGTTCTGATCTCGGCGCCAAATTTCTCCTGCATGCGGCGGACGACCGGGTCCTGCTCGGCGCGGCCGCGTCCGCCGCCATTCGCGGCGGTGCGAGCTGTGCGGGGCGTTTGCGCCGTCCCGCCTGCAACCACTTTGAGGCGGATCGCACGTCCCAACACTCCGCTGGCAGTTGCTATAGCCAGACGCTTGGCATCCGCACCCAGCGACATGTCAATCACGGTCTCCGAAGTCGCAACCCGGATCACCAATTCGTTGCCTGCGACCTGCCACTCTCCGGTTTCCAGCATCGCGGTCAGCATACGATGACCGGCGCCCGCAAGCGCGGCCAGCACGGCTTCGCGCAAATCGGGCTGTGGCTTTTCTTTTGCTGCCGTCTGCGCTGCAGGTTGCAGCTCCGGACCAGCTTCAGCAGACGTATGCGGCAGAGTCGCGGGAGCGGCAGAGCCCATCACCACCGGCGGGCGGTCCTGATGCGACCAGCCGTGGGCCGGCGGATTCCGCCGAAAGCTCAGGCTTGGAGCCTCCTTTGCGCGCCGAATCGGCGGCAAAGGGTGAAACCGAGTTGGAACGGGCGGTTGGCGGCGGCTCGGATTTCTTTAAATCCGGGACCATCGATGGCCTGCCCGCCGGACGCGCCGGAGCCGGAGCGCCGGCCTCGCTCAATAACTGCTCGATCGGCAACAAGCGCTGAGCGTGCGCCATCTTCAGCAATCCCAACTCCAGATGAAATCGCTGCTCCTGGCGGTAGCCAAGTTCGGCGTGGGTGCGCAGCATGATCTGCAGATGCCGCGCCAGGTCTTCCTCGCTGAAGAGTTCTGCTGTCCGCACCACGCGGTTGCGTTCGTCGCTCGAAATCTGCAGTAAGGAAGAATCTCCTCCGGCGACTTTGGCCACCACTGCGTTGCGCAGGAATTGCACCATCTGGCGCGCGAAGTGCGTGGGATTCTGGCCGTCGCTGATTAGTTTGTCCACCAAGCGAAGCACGGTTTCGCTCGATCCCTCCGCCACCGCCTGCATGACCTCTTCCAGAACGCCGGATGGAGCGCGATCCCGACCAATTGCCGCACCGCTTCCGCAGTGAGGTGTCCGGCCGCAGGAAGCGATCGCCTGATCCAGAATCGAAAGCGCATCGCGCATGGAGCCGTCGCCGGCCTCGGCGAGGAGCGCGAGGGCATCTTCGTCGGCGGCGATTTTCTCGCGTGCCGGCGAGATCTCTGAGTTGGCCGAGAATCTCCTCAAAGCGCACGGCGCGAAAGCTGAAGTGCTGGCAGCGCGAACGGATGGTCTGCGGAATATCCTCGGGAGCGGTCGTGGCCAGCATGAAAACCACATGGCTGGGCGGCTCTTCCAGAGTCTTGAGCAGCGCATTGAAGGCCGCGTCGGTGATCTGGTGGGCTTCGTCGAGGATATATATCTTGAAGCGGTCGCGTGCCGGGCGGTAGCGGGCGGCTTCGCGGAGTTCGCGGATTTCGTCGATGCCGCGGTTAGTGGCGGCGTCGATTTCGATGACATCGACCGAGTTCCCGGCGCGAATTTCGGTGCAGGACTCGCATACGCCGCAAGGTTCCGCCACCGGCTTATCCGACGAGCGGCAATTCAGCGCCATGGCCAGAATGCGCGCCACCGTGGTCTTGCCGATCCCGCGATGGCCGCTGAAGATGTAGCCGTGCGCGGTGCGGCCCTGCTCGATGGCGTTTTTCAGAGTGCGGGTGACGTGCTCCTGCCCGATGACCTCGGAAAATTTCTGCGGGCGATATTTGCGCGCCAGGACCTGATAGCTCATGAGAGAAGAATAACCGATTATACGTGAGGAAATATTGCAGCGTGTTCTTTGCGGACATTCCGGCGGCTTTCCCATGGAGACACAGAGTCACGGAGAAACACCTTTTGGCTTTCTCTGTGTCTCCGTGCCTCCGTGGTGAAAAACAACCGCGGCCCGAGGCTGCCCCTTGCGCTGAAGGCCGTGGGAGGAATACGCTTTTGGATTGATTTGATTGGCCGCTGGCCGAGGGGAGGGGGCGCTGTGCAGCTAAGACTGAGCGTTCGAACCCGGGACAATATCTTGATTGTAGATTGCGCTGGCCGCATTGTGTTTGGCGAGGAATCCTCCGTGCTGCGCGAGACGGTGAAGAAGCTGATCCCGCAAAACAAGCGCATTCTTCTGAATCTGAGCAATGTCACCTACATCGACAGCGGCGGCCTGGGGACGCTGGTGGCTCTGTACACCTCGGCGCGCACTGCGGCGGCTCGATTAAACTATCCAACCTGACGGAGCGCGTGGGCGACCTGTTGCAGGTCACCAAGCTGATCACCATTTTCGAAGTGTTCGACAACGAGGACATCGCGCTGGAGTCGTTCCACGCGGCCGCGTGAAGTTGGCAGTGTGGGCGCGGGCGCCTCGCCCGCGAGCCGAAGAAGTTGCAATCTTCGTAGTTCGCACCGAGCCTAACTGCCCGTGCAGTTCTAAGACTTCATGCCCCGCCAAACCCGAATCAAAGCGCGCAGCACCTCAAAGGTTTCCACGATACGCGCCGCGATCCTGGCCGCCATCCGCAAGATTCCCCGCGGCAAGGTTTCGACCTATGGAGCTGTGGCTCGTGCTGCGGGGCTTCCGCGTGGAGCGCGGCAGGTGGCGGGCGCGTTGCATGGAGCGGCCGATGTGCCGTGGCAGCGAGTCCTGGGCGCCGGCGGAGAAATCAGGCTGACGGGAGAAAATGCTTTCGAGCAGCGCTTCCGGCTGCAGGCAGAGGGCGTGAGATTTCGCGGGCGACGGGTGGATATGAAGCGGCATGAATTCAAATTCAAAGGCCGGCCGACCCTAAAAAGGCGGGGACTAGAGGATGCTTTGGCCCCCTGAGAGTGAGGATCAATATGCTTGATCGAATCGCTGCCGGTCGCACCGACCTGGTATTCGACTATTTGGCGGAGGGACACGCCGCAAACTCCAAGGGCAGCGATGGAGTCTCGCTCATCCAGTGGTGCGCCTACTACGGCGACGTCAGCGCGATCGCTTCCTGATCGCCAAGGGAGAATCGCTCAAAACACTTGGCGACGATCTGGGGCTTGAGGCAGCGGCGTTTCATGGCCACTGGCAGCTCTGCCAATTTCTCATCGAACACGGGGCCGATGTGAATCGAGCTTCGCCCGAGAGTGGCGAGACCGCACTGCATGCCGCTTTGTGCACCGCCTGACCGGCCCGAACGCGACCGAGTTCTGAAAGTGCTACTGGCCAACGGCGCCAATCCCAACGCCGTCACCAAGCCGAGTGCCGAAACGGGGGGCTTCATGCGGGATTGCCGAACCAAAGGGGAAACTCCATTGCATCGTGCGGCTGCGTTCGGCACGGAAGACACCATCCAGCTATTGCTCGACGCAGGGGCGGTCATCGACGCCAAAGATATGAACGGAGACTCGCCGCTCGGCTGGGCGAGTTGGTACACGCGGCCCGATGCGATTCTCCGAAAGCTCTGTTATGGAGATTTCCGCATTCATCCCCAAAGGCGCCCGATGCGCGAGGACTTGCTGGGAGATCCGCGGCCAGCGCCTAAACCTTGAACTGCTCGTCGATTTCCACCTGGTAGCCTGCGGCCAGGCGATTGGTTTCGTTGGCCATGCCGACCACGCTCATCAATTCCTTGAACATCTCGTCGGTCATACCCTTGTTTGCGGGCAGAAGCCGTGTGCGATGCAATGCAGTAGCCGCACTGGTTGCTGACGCTGACGGCGACGTAGATCATTTCCTTGGTCAGCGGATCGAGCGCACCCGGCGCCATGATCTGCTTGATGTCCTCCCAGGTCCGCTTCAGAGTGGCAGGATCATGGGCCAGCGCTTTCCAGAAATTATTGATCCAGTCAGTCTTGCGCGTGGCCATGATGTCGTCATAGACGGCGCGCACTTCGGGGCTGGCGTCTTTGTATTCGATGAATCCCAGGGTGGCCATAGTTCTCCAGTCTGTAGCGACGTAGCTTGCTACGTCTTGCCGGCCAGTGACGATGATGACGCTGCCGAGACGCGTCCGCGCGGAACTTACGCCTTTGGCAGTTCGCCGCTCAACAGCTTGCCCAGCCCGTCCGCCGGACAGCGCACGCCGACGTAGAAGTGGCCGAACAGCGCGAACACCGCGCTCACTTCGTCGAAGCGCATTTCGTAGATCAGCTTCTTGAACACCAGGGGATCGTCGGCGAACAGGTCCACGCCCCACTCCCAGTCGTCGAAGCCGATCGAGCCGGTAATGATCTGCTTGACCTCTCCCGCATAGCGCCGCCCCACGAGACCGTGCTCGTTCATCTGGCGGGCGCGCTCTTCGATCGGCACCGTGTACCAGTTCTTGTCCTCGCCGCGGCGCCGGTCCATTGGATAGAAGGATAAATAGCGATGCTTCGGCATCTCCGGAAAAAGCCGCGGATGCATAGCTTCCTTCTGGCGGGCCAAAGTCTCCTTGATCTCCCGATTCCATTCTTCCGAGTGCGCTGCAATGCCGCGATCGGCAAGTGCCTTGTAAGCCTTGATGGTCGAGTCGTAAAGGCCCAACTCGATCACCGATAGATAGGAAGTCGTGGGCTCGAGATAATCACTTGAGCTGCGACTGCGCCAAATGCAACTCAGTTTGCTTCAATTCTTCAAACGACGGCCGAAAGTGGACCAGCATCAAGTCGCCTTTGTGTCCGAGGAGGGAGAAGAGCGCAGATTGGCCGGATGAATTCTGCTCCATCTTTGCGAGCAGGGCTGCTGGCCTCTTGCACGATTTCTTGCTTCTTCTCCGGCGGGCAGCGGACGCCAGGCCGTCCAGCGAAAGCGCATCATTTGGTGCAGGACGCTGTAGCCTTCGACGGTCAGCGGAACCGGAGGGATTTCGAGGGACGCGGCTTCGGGGTGTGTTGCGCGAGTGGCTGACATGAAATGATCCTCAGAGTCGAGCGAATCTATTGTAGCCGGAGCGGCCGAACCGCGAGCAAGGTCTCGCGGGGTGGAAGAAAATAGTCTTAAATCGCAGAGCGCGCAGAGAACCTCCGCAGAGGTCGCCGAGAAAAAACTGTCGCACTATCGCTTGGAGACTTCCGCGATGTAAACCGCAAATGGCTCGAGCGGCATTTCCGAAAGGCTAATTTTTTCGACGCTGGCCGTGCTGAGCAGGCCGCTGACCTTTGCCGCAGGCAAGCCTTGAGCCGTGAGATCAAAGCTGACCTTTTGCGGATTGGCTGACATGTTCAACACCACCAGAATGGTTTCATTCTTGTATCGCCGCAGAAACGACAGCACATTAGGGTCATCCTGGTTCAGCGCAATGTAGTCGCCGTCAAGCAGTGCGCGTTTCTTGTGACGCAACCCCAGCAGGTGCTTGTAGAACTCGCAGAACGGAATCCGGGTCCTTACTCTCGGTGGCCACGTTATGAGTCGCCGAGCTGGCCGGGACCGGAAGCCACGGAGTGCCAAGCGTGAAGCCGGCGTTGGGCCCGTCATTCCACTGCATCGGAGTGCGTTCGCCGTCGCGGCCTTTTTCTTCGGGCCAGCCCAGTTTGCCGATTGGGTCCTTCACGTCATCCCGAGTTTTGGGATCATTGTTCTCCATCCCAAGTTCTTCGCCGTAGTACATGATCGGAGTGCCCCGCAGGGTCAGGTAAAGCCCTGCCATCAGCTTGGCGATGGCGTCGTTGTGCTGGCCGTCCCCGTAGCGGACGTAGGAGCGGACGATATCGTGATTGCTGAGCACGTAAGTTGGCCAGCCTCCGGAAGACTCCACCAGACGCGATCTGATGGCGGAACTCAGCTGCGGAGAGTTTGTTCACCTCCGCGAACATCATGTCCATAGGGAGCTGGAGTTCGTTGTTGTGTTCGCCGTAGTAGGCCTTCAATTCCTCAATGTCGTTGGTGTAGGTTTCCCCGATCAGGACGGCATTGCTCGCGTCGGCCACACTGCGCAGATCGCGAAGCACGTCGTGCACCTCGGGCAGCTTCAGGTTGTACTTCGGCTCGGTGTTAGGGTCTCCATACTTGTTGACTCCCGGGAGCACGGGGTTGTCGCGCAGGTCCGGATCTTCAAACAACGTGTCTACAGCATCCAGGCGAAACCCCGCCACCCCGCGCTTGAACCACCAGCGGGGGATATCGAACATGGCTTTCTCTACCGCCGGATTGCGCCAATTCAGGTCGGGCTGTTGCGGATAAAAATAATGGTAGTAGTACTGGCCGGTTGTGGCATCGAGCTTCCAGGCGGGGCCGCCGAACAAGGCAGTCCAGTTGTTCGGAGGCCCACCGTCCCGCTTGCCATCGCGCCAGATGTACCAATCGCGATGCGCCGACGTTCGTGAGGAGCGCGAATCGATGAACCATGGGTGCTGATCGGAGGTATGGTTCATCACGAAATCCAGAATGATGCGAATGCCTTTCTTGCCGGCCTTCGCTGACCAGACGGTCGAAATCCTTGAGCGTCCCGTACATGGGATCGATGTTCTCGTAGTTGGAAACGTCGTAGCCGAAGTCGACCTGCGGCGAGGGGAAGCACGGGGTAATCCAGATGGCATCGATGCCGAGCTGTTTCAGATAGTCGAGTTTCGAGGTGATGCCTTCGAGGTCGCCGATGCCGTCATTGTTGCTGTCGGCAAAACTGCGGGGATAAATCTCATAGAAGACGGCACGCTGCCACCATGGGTGCGACTCGGAATCGGGCATGCTCTGCGCCGCCGAGCGGGCACGCCGCCAACACGCCGAGACCAACCCACAGCGCTACGACCGAGAGAAACTTTCGCATGCCGCCTCCGCATTGACGATTGCCCGTCGAGCCGCAGCGTCGCTGCCCCGGCCTAGTCGTTGATTGCATCTCATGCGGAGTATACATCGTCGAATTTCTGCTAAGACGACGCGAGGAGATGGCAGTGTCTCAATTTCGACTGGCTCTGCAATCGTCCGGCAGTGATTTTGTTTTTCTTTGCGTACTCTGCGGCGTTCCTCTGCGATCTCTGCGATTCAAGATTTAGTTTTTTCAAAACATCTTAAATCGTAGAGCGCGCGGAGGAACGCCGCAGAGGACGCAAAGAACACCTTGAAACCGGAAATGAGATGTATGGCGTTCCGGACTGTGGTTTAATACCGTGCTTATGCAGAAAATCGGCGGTCCCAAATTCAGAAACCACAGTGCGACCTTGCTTAAGCAGGCAACGGTCTTGCTGCTTGCCGGAGTTTTCTTGGTTGGCGTCGCAGCCCGCGCACAGACCGCCGATGCAGACGATTTGGTCTGGCAGAAATCCGTACAGAAATATGACGCCCCGAGGAAGCAATTTCTGCAGGAGGTTGACCGCCAGGCCTTCGAAGGCCCCTTTCGCCCGGACTGGGGGTCGCTGCGAAATTACAAGGCCCCGCAGTGGTATGAAGACGCTAAGTTTGGCATCTTCATTCATTGGGGCCTGTACTCGGTGCCGGCGTTTGCCAACGAGTGGTACTCCCGCAACATGTACGTGCAGGGGTCGAAAGAGTTTGCCCACCACGTTGCGACGTACGGCCCCCAGAGCAAGTTCGGTTACAAAGACTTCATTCCGCTGCTCACGGCCAAGAATTTCGATCCTCGCGCATGGGCGCGGCTGTTCCGTGACGCGGGGGCAAAATACGTAGTTCCGGTGGCCGAGCATCATGACGGATTTCCCATGTACTTGTCCAACTTGACGGACTGGTGCGCCGGAAAGATGGGCCCCAAGCGCGATCTCGTGGGAGAGTTGGCAGAAGCGATTCGCGCCGAAGGGCTGCATCTTGGCGCGTCCACTCACCGCGCTGAGCATGATTGGTTTTTCGACGGCGGACGCAAGTTCGATTCTGACGTGAACGATCCTAAGTACGCCGCGTTCTATGGCCCCGCTCATCCCCGGCTGTTGAAGAAGGGATACGACGACAATCTGATCGAAGACTGGACCTACGTGTCGTCGGCTTATATGGATGACTGGCTGGCGCGCACAGCAGAGATCGTGCAGAGATACCATCCCGATCTCATCTACTTCGACTGGTGGATCGGCCAGCCTTCGTTTCGCAACTATCTAAGCCGGTTTGCCGCCTTTTACTATAACCAGGGCGCTGCGCGGGGCACCGGCGCCGTGATCGATTACAAGCTGCATGCCTTTCAGGAGGACTCCGCTACTTTCGATGTGGAGCGCGGCCAGTTGGCGGAGATTCGTCCAGCGCACTGGCAGACCGACACATCGCTCAGCAATCGCTCCTGGGGATACGTCGAAGGTGACACTTACAAATCGGCGAAAGTGATCATCGATCAACTGGTGGATGTGGTCAGCAAGAACGGCAATTTGCTGCTGAACATTGGGCCGCGCCCCGACGGAACCATTCCCGAGCCGGCGCAACAGACACTGCGCGAGATCGGCGCCTGGCTCAAAGTAGACGGAGAGGCGATTTATGGAACGCGTCCGTGGGTGACTTACGGCGAAGGCCCGACCAAGGTGGTGAGTGGGGCGTTCCATGACTCCGAGGCGCCGGCATTCACGGCGCAGGATATCCGCTTCACGACTAAAGGGAAAATTCTTTACGCCATCGCTTTAGGATGGCCAGCGGATGGCAAGCTGACGATTCACACGCTCAGCGCAGACAAGGTGAAAGTTGGGAGTGTGTCGCTGCTGGGATCGGAAGCGAAGATCGCATGGTCGCAGGATGCGGATGGGCTGAAGCTGGAATTGCCGGCGCAGGCTCCGGGACAGCATGCGTTTAGTTTTCGGATTACGCAGGAGCTTCGTTAAGCAAAGTTCTTGCTGCGCTCAGTGGAGCGACGGGCGTCCCCGAGTCTGTGTCGCAACTCGTCTTTCGCCCTTTCAGGGCTAATCTATTTCCCACTTTCCACTCGCGGCTTGCGCCTCGGGCTGCATTCTTACGCCGCTTCGCGGCTGTTTTCGGACGCCGCATCCCACTTCTCAAGTCGAGATTGGGTTGCGACACAGTCTCGTCCCCGCCCGTCAGACCACAGACCTGTGCCTTGACGGGGAGGGACGCCCGTCGCTCCATTGAATTGATGCCGGCTACGGCGTCACTACGATCATTTTCCCCGAGTAGTGCGCGATCTTGTCCGGCTGCTCGGTAGCAGCGATGCCCACACCATGATTTTCACCCACAAACACTACGCGAAACGTCCGGCTGTCCAGCATCCCGGGGAACTTGCCGCTGCGATCACCGATGGTCAGAGTCTTCGCGGCATCGTCCCATCGCATCGGAATGGTAGCGTACATTCCCTTTTCATAATCGTAGGAATCGTTCTCGTCTTCATATAGCGTGAAGCTGCCGCCGGCGCCGCGGTAGATGCGCAGCTCGATTGGGTCTTCGGGCTTCTGCGTAGACCACTCCATCTCGGGCCCCAGCGGCAGAATCGAGCCGGCGCGAATGTAGAGCGGCAGCATACTGAGCGAAGCCGGCGCATCTACTGTGTGTCCGCCATCCAGTACGGCCCCGCTCCAAAAGTCATACCATTTGGCCTGCGGGAGATAGAGATGGCGAGTGGTGGCATCCGGCTCGGTAACCGGGTTCACCAGGAATGCCGGGCCAAACATGAATTGGTCGCCGATGTTCTGAGCTCGGACATCGGTGCGGAAGTCCATTACCAGCGGGCGCATCGGCGTGTATGCCTCGATCGTGGTCTTCCACGCCAGCGAGTAAATGTACGGCAGCATTCGATAACGCAGGCGGTCAAAATCCACCAAAATTTTCTGCGCTTCCGGCCCATACGACCACAACTCATTCTGGTTCGTCTTGCGAGTTCCGTGAACCCTTAAGATCGGATTAAATGTGCCGAACTGAAACCAGCGAATGAACAGCTCGCGATACGCCGGATCGTCAGGATCGCCCGAAACGAATCCGCCAATGTCCGTGGTCCAGTATGGAATTCCAGAGAGAGCGAAGTTCAAGCCCGCCGGAATCTGCCGTTTGAGAGTAAGGAAATCAGAGTTGATGTCGCCGGACCATGCCGTGACCGCGTAGCGCTGATCGCCGGCGAACGCCGAGCGCGACAAAATGAACACCCGCTTGCGATCCGACGCGCTGCGCTGGCCGTCGTAAACTCCACCTGTGGTCATCAGGGGGAAAAGATTCACGTAGCGATCGCCGCTGCCAATCGCGAGTTTGTGATGCAGTAGAATATTTTCTTCCTGCCCTTCGGTCTCGGGTTCGGTGGTATCGAGCCACCAGGCATCAAGGCCGATGTCGAATAGCGCTTTGTCCATCTGCTGCCAGTAGTATTTGCGGGCCTCAGGATTGGTGGCGTCGTACACGGCCATGCCCGCAGTGTGATACGGCGGCTTAGCGAATTTGAACTTGTCCACGAACCAGCCCCGCTTGTCCATCTCGTCATAGACGCTGGAGCCGGGCTCGAAGAAGGGCCAGACCGAAATCATGAGATGAAAATTCTCGCGATGTAGCTGATCGACCATACCCTTCGGGTCGGGATAGTTCTTATTGAATACATGCTCACCCTTGTGGTTCCACCAGAACCAGTCCTGCACAATATTGTCGGCCGGGATGTGCAGATCGCGATACTTCTGGGCTACACCAAGAATTTCTTCCTGTGACTTGTAGCGATTCTTGCACTGCCAGAAACCGTAGGCCCACTTGCCGAACATCGGAGCTTCGCCGGTGAGTTCGCGATAGCCGGCAATCACCTGGTCGAGTTCGGGACCGTAAATGAAGTAATAATCGATCACATCCGCGACTTCAGAGCTGATGTATAGATAGTTGGCGAAGCGGTTGTTGAACCGGCTGCGCGAATCGTTGTTCCAGAAAATGCCGTACCCGTTGCTCGAAACCAGCAGCGGCACGGCGATGTTGCTGTTGTCCTGCGAAATGTCCACCGACTCGCCGCGATAATTCCACACGCCGGCCTGGTGCTGGCCAAGGCCGTAAAAACCTTCATGAGTGCCATACACGTTGACGAACGACTCGGCGCGGAAAGTGTCCTCGCCATTGACTTGCACGGGAGTCAGCTTTCGCGACGCTTCCTGCACCAGTTGCTTGCCATCGAGGTCGCGGTAAGTGATCGCGCCGTCCTTGCGGGCCACGGTTACTTTGATCCGAGAGGTGCTCAGGGTGACGTCCTCATCGGAGGACTGCATCGTCCAGGGCGCGGCTGGCCAACTTTTCTTGATCACGACATAATCCGGGCGATCAGGGAATGTCGAGGTCGGCGAGTACAACACATGAATGATCGCGGCGGAATCGACTTCGACCTTGAGAGTCCCGACGTTCTGAGTAAACTGCACGCCGTTCGGCTGCTGTTGGACGGCGGTGATCGGGTTCATGGGCGACCACTGAGCATTGGCCGCGATGGCCAGCAGCAGCGGCAGGCTGAATTGGAGAATTGAGCGACGTAGAATTTGCATTATCTAGCCCTGACTTTCGAATGCGCTATTGAGCGTGCGCAGGCGCTCTGCGGCCTGCTCCGGAGTGATGTCGCGCTGTGGAGTTCCCAGCATCTCAAATCCCACCATGAATTTCCGAACCGTGGCCGAACGGAGCAGCGGAGGATAAAAGTGCGCGTGAAAATGCCACTCGGGGTGCGGCTCATCGTCCGTCGGGGATTGGTGAAATCCCATGGAATAAGGAAAAGGCACGTCGAAGACCTTATCGTAGATCGACGTGAGTCGTCTCAGAGATTCGCTTAGTAGCGTGAATTCCTGATCGGTAAAGTCGAAAAAGCTTCCGAAATGCCGGCGGCTACAAAGCAAGACCTCAAATGGCCAGACTGCCCAGAAAGGAACGAGAACCATAAAGCCTTCGTTCTCGTGAACGATTCGCAGACTCTCTGCTCCTTCTCAATGCTGTACATAGTCGCAGAGAAGACAGGTTCCGCGTTTGCGAAGGTACTCCCGCTGCGCGGTAAGTTCCTTTGCCGGCGCTTCCGGAATCGAACTGGTCGACCAAATCTGGCAGTGCGGGTGTGGGTTGCTTGCGCCCATGCTAGCGCCCCGGTTTTCGAATATCTGCACATGGTTGATCTCATCCATGGCCCCAAGCTCCCGATATTGCCCGGCCCAAGTGCGGACGACCCGCTCGATATCGCGCGGCTCCATGCTGGCAAGAGTGAGGTCATGGCGGGGAGAAAAACACATCACCCGGCAAACTCCGGGCTCAGCCTCAGCGACCAGCAGACCTTTGGCTTTCACATCCACGCGATCACGGCGCACCCCGGGCTTTAGCGCCGCAAAGTCGTTCTCGAAAACGTATGTGCCCTCGTAGGCAGGATTTTTCTTGCCCCCGGCCCGCGCGTTGCCGGGGCACAGATAGCAATTGGGGTCGTATTGAGGCGTCTCCGCCGCCGGAAGCTTTTCGACCTGGCCCAACCATGGGCGCGTGGCGCGGTGCGGCGAAACCAGCACCCACTCATTAGTGAGCGGATTCAGTCTTCGATGTGGATCTTCCGCGATCTTCAAATGCACTCTCCGATGAGGGACCGTAGTTCTTGCGTCTTACACAACCGAGCGGGCGGCCGCACCAAGAGTCTCGTTGACATGGGGTAGAGTAGCGCCTGTACCTTAATGCTTGTAACCATTACATCTCTGAAATGCAAGTAATCTGGGAGAGGCTTACCAGGATGGATTCTGCGGAACTGTCTCAGCGGTTCAAAACCGTGTTCGGCGCTTCGCCGAAGATTTTTCGTGCGCCCGGCCGCGTCAATCTGATCGGCGAACACACCGACTACAACGACGGTTTCGTTATGCCTGCAGCCATCGGCTATGAGACCCGGGTTGCCGTCTCGCCGCGTCCGGACCACAAGCTGGTTCTGCATTCTGAAGAATTTCCACAGCACTTTGAGTTTGACGTGGAGAACCTGCCTGCGCGGCCTCTGCGAGCGTGGTGCGACTATGTGCTCGGGGTTGCCGTCATGCTGAAACAGGATGGCGCTCAGATCCCGGGCGCGAACTTGCTGATTCACAGCGATGTCCCGATCGGAGCAGGGCTCAGTTCTTCGGCGGCTCTGGAAGTCGCCAGTGCTCTGGCTTTCATGAGCCTGAGTGCGACGCAACTCGGGAAGCCCCAGATCGCAAAGCTTTGCCGGCGAGCTGAGAATGACTTTGTCGGGGCCCGGGTCGGCATCATGGACCAGTTCGTTTCCTGCCTGGGGAAGGCAGAACATGCGCTGATGCTGGATTGCCGTTCGCTGGAATTCCAACTCATCCCGATTCCAAAGAGCGTGCGTTTGGTTATTTGCAATACGATGGTGAAACACGAACTAGCCAAGGGCGAGTACAACCGCCGCCGGGAAGAATGCGATGAAGGCGTGAAACTTCTGTCGCGCTGGTATCCGGGAATTCGCGCCCTGCGCGATATTTCGCCGGAGCAACTGGAACAACACTCGCCGGAGTTTCCCAGCACAATCTTCCAGCGCTGCGCCCACGTGGTGCGGGAGAATCAGAGAGTGCAGGATGGCGCGAAGCTTCTGGTCGCGGGAGATTTGCGCGGCTTTGGCAAGCTCATGGGGGAATCCCATCGCAGCCTGCGCGACCTATACGAGGTCAGCTGCCGCGAACTGGACACTATGGTTGAAGTCGCCGACGGGTTGCCGGGCTACTGGGGCGGCCGCATGACGGGTGGCGGCTTCGGCGGGTGCACGGTAAACCTGGTGAACGCCGCGGCTGCAGCGGCTTTCGCCCAGAAGATCGCCGAACGCTATCAAGGGCAAACCACGATCCGCCCCGAGGTTTATATCTGCGACACCGCGAATGGCGCGGGGCCGGCAGGGGATGATATTGCCATATCGTCTGTCCGCCCCTAGTACTAATGATTTTCTTCGCGAGCTTTGCGGGGTTTCTTTGCGCCCTTTGCGGCCGAAAGCTTAAACCGCAAAAAGCGCAAAAGTTGACGAATAAAACTAACCCGCTACTTTTGTTCAAAGGATAGAAAAGCACTAGAAGTTATGGTAATGTGCACGGCTTAAGACCTGAAAGTTGGGATTGGAGTCACGCCTCAACTGGGAGGGGAACATGGCTACAGTCGAAGTAAAATCCGAACCGCACGGCGCGGTCCCGCCAAAGAACAGCCTCGACGCGATTGTCCACGAATACGCGCTTCCCGATGTTCATATCGGCGTGGGTGAAGATGAGTCTCCGTATGTGCCGTTCGTGGAAAACGTCTTCATCCGCCATCTGGCGTTCGATGTGACCCACAACGCCTACGCGAACATTCTCTGGGTCAAGAAGGGCGGCATGCTGGGCCGGCATCGCCACCGCGGACGCATTTATGCCTGCACCCTCGAAGGCAGTTGGCGCTATCTGGAATATGACTGGGTCGCTCGCCCTGGCAGCTATGTGTTGGAGAATCCGGGCGCGGTGCATACGCTGGTCTCCGATAATCCAGAGGGCATGAAGACCATGTTCTTTCTAAACGGCTCGCTGGAATTTGTCGACGATAACGACAACCTGATCGAGACGCTGGACGTTTTTTGGTTCATCAACCACTACGTCAGCTATTGCCGCGAGCACAACATTCCGATCAACAAAAAACTCTGGGTGTAGTTGTAGCGCCGCCGTCCCGGCGGCTGTGCAGCGGGCGTCTCGCCCGCGTTGCTGCTCGCCGGCAAGATGCCGGCGCTACGGTCGAGGAAATTGCGCGAGGGTAGTCTTAAAAGCGCGGGTAGTTAGCTCTTCGAGCGGCTTTGTTCTCAGCTCCTCGTTCAGGACCTCAATCCCCCAGGGCCCCGTGTACCCTGCCTTCTGCATCGCCACAACGAAGTTCTTGACGTCGAATTCTCCTTCGCCGCAGAGTCTTCTGTGGTTGATGGTGTCTTCGTGCAGGCTCCATGGAGCTTCAAAGGTTCCGTCGTTTAGTTCGATGCTGGTGACGCGCTGCAACGGGACGCGGGCCACTTCCTCGTAGGGAATCTTCAGCTTCACGATGTGCCACAGGTCAAACGCAATGCCGCCGTTGCTGGCGCCGGCGCCTTCGACCATCTCCAGTGATTCTTTCAGCGTCTTGATCATGGCAAAGGGCATCAGTTCAAAGCCGACTTTGGTTCCGTGATCGGCCGCCTCGGCGCAAAGGCCCGCAAAAGCTTCGATCAGGCGAGGCATGGGAGTCGTCTCTTGAAAGAAATCGCCGACCTTCACGTGCCGAGCCTGCAGAGCTTCCGCTGCGGTCAACAGCGTCCGCTTCTGGATATCTGATTTCTTCTTGCGCTCGCCGTCCAGAAACCAATCGGTAAGAAACTCCAACTCGAGGTGCTTGATCCCATTGTCATCGAGGATCTGCTTCATTTCTTTCAGAGAGTATTTCTTCAGAACATGATCGAGGTCGGCGTGCCAGATGCCGAAGCCCTTGAAGCCGGCCTGGGCTGCGGCTTCCACTCGCTCCTTGAAATCGAAAGGACTAAATTCCCGCTCCGTGTGGGGATAACCGCCGGAAATCGTCCAGTAGGAAGCCAGCAAGTCGGGAGTGGTTGTCATGGTGATTTGGGTCTTCAGGTCACGCACTCATCCGGCGGGGAATCTTCAGTTGGCGTGAGCAAACCAAGATTCCCCGCGGAAGATCCCCCCATCTCGCAACGCGATCGAGTCCGCGGATCCTGCGTCTACAACTGAGCGCAGACCGCTTTGGTCTCCGTGTACAGCTCCAACGCGTCCTTACCCATTTCGCGGCCCCAGCCGGACTGCTTGTAACCGCCGAACGGAAGCGCAGGGTCGAATACGTTGTAGCAGTTAATCCACACCGTGCCGGCGCGCAGCTTGGCAGCAATACGATGCGCCTTGCTGATGTCGCGAGTCCAAACCGCGGCGGCGAGGCCGTAGATCGTGTGGTTGGCGGAAGCAACTACCTCCTCGGGCTCGTTGAACGGAATCGCAGTAACGACGGGTCCAAAGATTTCTTCGCGCACCACTTTCATTTCCGGCTTCACATCCACCAGAACGGTGGGCTCGACAAAATACCCGTCCCCGCTTCTCTTGTGGCCGCCGACCACCGCTTTTGCGCCTTCCTTCATGCCAGACTCAAGGTAGCCACAAACACGGTCCAATTGCTCCTTCGAGACAACCGGTCCCAGGTTCGTGGAAGGATCGAGGCCGGGGCCAATCTTGTACTTCTTCGCTGCTTGCGACACGCCGTCGATCACCTGGTCAAAGATGGTCTTGTGCACAAACAGCCGCGAGCCGGCGGTGCAGCACTGGCCCTGGTTGAAGAAGATGGCATTGGCCGCTCCAGGGATGGCGGACTTCAGGTCAGCATCCGCGAACACGATATTCGGAGACTTGCCACCCAGCTCAAGAGAAACTTTCTTCAGGTTTCCGGTGGCCGCGCCCAGAATCAGTTTGCCGACTTCGGTTGAGCCGGTGAAGGCAATCTTGTCCACATCAGGATGAGCGGCGAGAGCGGCCCCGGCAGTCTCGCCGAAACCGGTGATGATGTTGAGAACTCCAGCGGGGATTCCGGCCTCGAGGGCCAGTTCGCCGAGCCGGAGCGCGGTAAGCGGCGTTTGCTCGGCCGGCTTCAAGACCACGGTGCAGCCCGCAGCCAACGCCGGAGCTAATTTCCAGGAGGCCATAATCAAGGGGAAATTCCACGGGATGATCTGGCCCACAACTCCTACCGGCTCGCGCGCCGTGTAAGCAAAATACTTGGCGCCATGGGCCGAGATTGGAATCGTTGTGCCTTCGATTTTTGTCGCCCAGCCTGCCATGTAGCGGAACACATCGACCGCCGTCGGTACGTCGACAATGCGGGAGAAAAACACCGGCTTGCCGTTGTCCAGAGTTTCCAGTTCGGCGAGTTCTTCCAGATTTTTTTCGATCAAGTCGGACAGCTTCCAAAGTATGCGGCCTCTCTCGGAGGGAGACAGATTCGGCCACGGCCCGTTTTCGAAAGCGCGGCGCGCGGCCCGGACCGCGAGGTCGATGTCGGCGCGGTCACCTTCGGCCACGCGAGCCAGCACTTCGCCGGTTGCGGGATTGTAGGTTTCAAATGTCTTGCCGGAGACGGCGTCAACCCAGTTCCCGTCGACAAGCATTTTGTGCGGCTTGCTGAGAAAACGAGTGACGCTGGTTTCGATTTGCGTGGGTGATATTGTCGTCGCCATAAGGACTCCTTGGGTGGGTCGGTTCGCAGCGGTTTTTGCCGCGCGCAGTAAGAAGCAGCGTGCGACATTCAATTCTTCCTAATGTTCTAAGTGTCAATTCTAGGCCAAAGTGTTGCCTTGGCTAGTAGGCACATTTACGTAACCCGGTATCTCAGGGGAGACTGTTTTATTTGGATAGTCACTCATGAGATTTAAGTTCTTGGGTTTCTCTGCGAACTTCGCGGCCGTTCGCAGAGAACGCAGAGTCGTGGCGCTTTCCCTGCTCCGCCTAGGTTCAAGTGACAAACCTTGTGCGCTGAGATAACATTTGTTTCGCCAGCGGAAGGACGTACGCTGGTGAGTGAGTCACGCGGAGGTTTTCATGAACCGTGTCACGAACGAACGTTCGATCATCACACCATATCGGCGCCATGAGCCCGGAACCCAGCCCCCGGCGCCTTACGACGGCTACAAATCCACCGCCAAGCGTTCGCCCACCAAGCCGCTGATCTTCCTTCCGCACACTCTTTCAGAAGTCACCGGACCCGTATACGGCAATGATCCCATCAACGACACAGATAATGACCTGACGCGCCAGCATGCAGGCGAACCGCAGGGCGAACGAATCATCGTGACCGGCCGCGTGCTCGACAGCAACGGCCGCCCCGTGCCCAACACTCTGGTTGAAATCTGGCAGGCGAATGCCGCGGGAAGATATCTGCATCAGCGCGACCAGCACCCAGCTCCACTCGATCCAAATTTCAGTGGCGCCGGACGCACTCTCACCGACGAAAACGGCGCCTACCGTTTTGTGACCGTCAAGCCCGGCGCTTATCCCTGGTTCAATCATTACAATGCCTGGCGGCCGCAGCATATCCATTTCTCGATTTTCGGCAGAGCATTCCTGACGCGCCTGGTCACGCAAATGTATTTTCCCGGCGATCCGTTATTTGCTTATGACCCGATCTACCAGTCGATTCCTGACGAGAAAGCCAGAACACGCATGGTTTCCCGCTTCGATCTGGAGACCACGCAGCCGCAGTGGGCGCTCGGCTACAAGTTCGATATCGTCCTGCGCGGCCCCGAGGCCACCCCGTTCGAGGCATAAATTCCGAGGCATAACATGGATTTCATTCCGACTCCTTCTCAGACCGTCGGTCCTTACTTTCGAATTGGGTTAACCGAGAAGCATCCTGCGCTCCGCATCGCCGGTCCGCAGGCCAAGGGCGAGCGGGTGCTGCTGGCGTGCCGCGTATTCGATGGGGATGGCGCTCCCATCAACGATTCCCTGCTCGAGATCTGGCAAGCCGATGGCAGCGGCAAATACAACCATCCCGACGATCCGCAAGACAAGCCGGCGGACCCGGAGTGTCGCGGCTTCGGGCGCATGGGGACGGATGAGGATGGCCGGTGTGAATTTGAGACCATCCGGCCCGGCCGGGTGCCCGGGCCGGGCGGTGTTCTACAAGCGCCGCACCTCAACCTGGCGGTTTTCGCACGGGGCATGCTCAAGCAGTTCTACACGCGAATCTACTTCGACGGCGATCCGGCCAACGATGAAGACCCCATTCTCGCGCTGGTGCCAAAGGATCGCCGCCACACTCTGATGGCACAGCCAGATCCCGCGCGTCCCGGTGGTTGGCGCTTTGATATCCACTTTCACGGTGAGCAAGAGACTGTTTTCTTTGACGTTTAGCTCGGCTCTGATACTCCCTATTCCATCTGTAGAGTGTTAATCTCTGGCAATACCCGGAGTCATGGAGAGGTGTGCATGGCGGCGCGGCTGATCGACAGTTTGGCGACTACAGATGCACTAGCCGAACTGTTCTCGGACGCAGTCCGTACTGCAGGCGATGCTGGACTTTGAGATCGCGCTCGCCCGCGCGGAGGCTAGTGTTGGCATTGTGCCGAAAGCGGCCGCTGACGCGATTGCGGCCGCGGCGAAAGCGCAGGCTTTCGATTCCGCTGCTTTGGCGCACGATACTCTGCGAGCCGGAACCCCGGGCATACCACTCGTCAAAGCTCTAACAGAAAAAGTGCGAGGCGGAAATGCCGCCGCCTCTGGTTTCGTCCACTGGGGCGCAACCAGCCAGGATGTGGCCGATACGGCTCTGGTGCTGCTGCTCCAGAAGGCTCAGCCAATCCTGGAGGCCGATCTTGCGGGTTTGGAAAAAGCCCTGCGGGATCTTGCCGAGCAACACGATCGCTCGGTAATGCTGGGACGAAGTTTGCTGCAAGCGGCGCCCCCGGTTACATTTGGGCTTAAAGCGGCCGGCTGGCTGGGAGCGATTCGGCGTACCAGAAAGCGTCTTCTCGAGAGCTTCGCAGAAGCCTTGATGATACAGTTCGGCGGAGCAACCGGCACTTTGGCCTCGCTGGGTGATAAGGGAATCGTCGTAGGACAGGCCCTGGCTAAAGAACTTGGACTGAAATTTCCCGACGCGCCCTGGCATACCCACCGCGACCGCTTGGCGGGGGTGGTGTGCGCCTGTGGGGTTCTGAGCGGTTCGCTGGCCAAAATGGCTTGCGACATCAGCTTGTTGATGCAAGGCGAAGTTGCAGAAGCAGCGGAACCGGGTGGGCCGGGGCGCGGCGGTTCCTCAACCATGCCCCACAAACGCAATCCCATCGGATGCACGGTAACTCTTGCTGCCTGCAATCGGGTGCCGGGTCTGGTCGCGACTTTTCTTTCGACGATGGTCCAGGAGCACGAGCGGGCGGTGGGAGGCTGGCAGGCGGAGTGGCCCACGGTGGCTGCGGTGATTCAGGCGACAGGCCTGGCGGCGGCATCTATGGCCGAAGTGGCGAAAGGACTCACGGTTAACTCCGCCCGCATGAGAAGCAATATCGATGCGACTCGGGGCGCCATTTTTGCCGAGCGAGCCATGATGCTGCTCGCCGCAAACCTGGGCCGCGATGTTGCTCATAGGCTCCTCGAAGAAGCCAGCAGCCGTAGCGTCGCGCAAGGCCGTCATCTTGTGGAGGTGCTGAAGGAGATGCCCGAAGTCACGCGTCATCTTGACGCTGAACAGCTTCGCGACCTCGAGGTTCCGGAACAATATCTTGGCATAGCCGACACATTTCGCAAGCGCTTGCTAGGTGCCGTTGCGCCGCAGAATTCTGGAAGTGACAAGGACTGAACTATGCCCTTCGTGACCGTTGACAACACGCACCTGTTCTACCGACTGGAGGGCAAGGCGGGCGGGCCGGCGCTGATTTTTTCGCACTCTATCGGCGCGGACCAGGGGATGTGGGCGCAACAGGCGGCAGACTTGCAGCCGTATTTTCAGGTTCTGCGCTATGACACGCGCGGTCATGGCGCGTCGGACGTCACCAAGGGAGAATATTCGATTGAGCGTCTGGGCCGCGATGTGCTCGGGCTCGCCGATGCTCTTAGCATTGCGCAGTTTGCCTTCTGCGGCCTCTCGCTCGGCGGCGCGACCGGACAGTGGCTTGCGCTGAACGCGGGGGATCGCGTTAGCAGGCTGGTGCTTGCCAATACTTCCCCCAAGTTTGGCGACAAATCGCTTTGGGAGAACCGCATGAAGACGGTGCTCGAAGGCGGGATGGCCGCTATCGAGCCGCTCATCGTGCAACGCAACTTTTCTCCCGCAACGGCCGCCCGCGGGGAGGTCTTCGTCGAGTCGATTAAGAGGGTAGTACTCGGCACCGATCCCGTCGGATATGCGGGTTGCTGCGCAGCGCTAAGAGACGTCGACTTCCGCCAACGGCTGCGCGAAATAAAGGTGCCGACATTGGTGATTGCCGGCGACAACGATGTTTCCACTCCCTGGGCCGGCCATGGGGAAGTACTGGCGCGGGAAATTCCCGGCGCCCGCGCCATTCGCTTGGCTGCGGCGCATCTGTCAAACCTGGAGCGGCCGCGTTCTTTCACTGCGGCGCTGCTCGATTTCTTTCAGCCGCAGCCCGAGGCGTTTGCCGATCCGCTAGAAGCTGGATTCGAGGTCCGGCGCGCAGTTCTTGGAGACGCACACGTAGACCGCGCTACAGGCACTGCCAATGAACTGACGAGCGAGTTCCAGGCTCTGATCACGCGTTACGCCTGGGGAACCATCTGGACGCGCCCCGGACTGGACCGGCGGACGCGACGCCTGCTCGTGCTTGCCATCGCCGCTTCGCTGGGGCGATGGGAGGAATTTGGCTTGCACCTTCGCACCGGCTTGCAGCATGAGTTGGAACTGTGCGATCTCAAAGAAGTGCTGTTGCAGACCGCGATCTACGCCGGCCTTCCGGCGGCGAATACCGGTTTTCACATTGCCAACGAAGAACTGGGAAAGGCGCGGTCCAGTTAGGGCATGCAGCGAGAATCGTCTTTCGGGCCACGTTGGCGAGGCGCCGCCGTCAAGATTTTTGCGGCAGTATTGATTTGTGCGGGCTGGGCATGGGCGCAGTCAGTACACATCGAAGGCGTCGTACGTGACTCGACAGGCGCGGTGGTGGCGGGAGCGCAGGTCGAGTTGCGAGCAGGTTCTACGCCGGTTTCCCGCATCACCGATGGCAGCGGACACTTCGTTTTTGATTCGGTCCTGCGAACCAGCGGGACGGTTTCTGTCCACGCCAGCGGGTTCAGCGCAGCCCAGCAGAGTTGGAATGCCGCGGCCGGAACGCCGATTCATTTGGAGTTCGTTCTCTCGCCGGCTACGGTGACGGACCAAGTCGTAGTCACCGCGGCGCGCATCGAAACCCGTCTCAGCGACGTTGCCGGTAGTGCGGTTGCGCTCACCGAGGAGGACACAAACGCTACTCCCGCGCTGCTCATCGACGACAAGCTGCGGCAAATTCCCGGCTTCGCTCTTTTCCGGCGCTCTGACAGCCGGACCGCAAATCCAACTTCGCAGGGTGTCTCGCTCAATGGCCTAGGGGCCAGCGGCGCCAGCCGGGCGCTGGTTCTGGAAGACGGCATTCCGCTCAACGATCCCTTTGGCGGATGGGTCTATTGGGGCCGCGTTCCGCAGCAGGCGGTCGCCAGCGTCGAAGTAGTACGCGGCGGAGTCTCGAGTCTCTACGGCAGCAACGCGCTGGGCGGGGTAATTCAGTTTCTAACTCGCCAACCGGAAAATAAGTCTGCGATGTCGGTGGAGACGTCCTATGGCAGCGAGCAAACGCCGGACTTGTCACTGTGGGCGGGCACTCGACTCGGGCGCTGGGACGCGGCGGTGGCCACCGACCTGTTTCGCACCGACGGATACATTCTCGTTCCCGAAGCGCAGCGGGGCCGGGTGGACACTGCCGCCAATACCGAACACGCTGCGGTCGAACTCACGCTGGGCCGGCGCTTCGGAGAGCACAATCGCGTCTTCGGAAGGGGAACGTTCTTTCGCGAAGCGCGCAACAATGGCACGTCCGTTCAGACCAACGATACGACCACCGGCGCCGGCGCGGTAGGCACGGATACGCAACTGGGATCATTTGGCTCGATCGCGCTGCGGTTGTATGGCGAAGTCCAGGGATACAACCAGAATTTCTCCTCGGTAGCGGCGAATCGCAATAGCGAGTCGTTGACCAATATCCAGCATGTCCCGGTGCAGCAGTTGGGCGGCAGCGCCTTGTGGTCGCGGTCACTGGGACACATGCAGAGTCTGGTTGCAGGAGCCGACAGCAGCGAAGTAATGGGCTGGAGCAACGAAAGAACATTCTCCTCGGGCGCGCAGACGGCGTCGCTGGTCACCGGTGGCCGGCAGCGGAACACCGGCGTTTTCGGTGAAGACATTCTTCGCTTCACGCCGAAGTGGATCGTGACCATAGGCGCGCGCTTCGACGATTGGCGCAACTTTGACGCGCAGACCCGGCGGGTTCCGCTCCCCCAGGGCGCCATCACCGACACGATTTACCCGGATCGCTCGGAAAACGCTTTCAGTCCGCGGCTTTCCGTTTTGCGCCAGATCACCGGCAACGTGTCTTTGACCGGGTCGATCTACCGCGCCTTCCGCAGCCCCACGCTTGAACGAGCTGTACCGTTCCTTCCGTCTTGGCAATACGGTGACCAACGCCAATGCCAATCTGAAAGCGGAGCACCTTACCGGCGCGGAAGCAGGAGTCAACGCGTTTGCCTTTAGCCGCAAGCTGAATGTGCGCGGCAATTTTTTCTGGGACGATATCGTCAATCCCCTCGCCAACGTGCCCATCACGACAACTCCGAGTCTCATCACGCAGCAGCGGGAAAACCTGGGCCGCACGCGCTCGCGCGGCCTGAATCTCGATGCCGTCGCGCGCCTCAGCAGCACCATCGAGTTTTCCGGCGGATACCAGTTCGTGGACGCCACGGTGGTGCAGGCTCCTGCCTACGCCACTCTGATAGGCCTGCGGATTGCGGAGGTTCCACGGCACCAGTTCACGGTGCAGGCCCGCTACTGGAACCCGTCGCGCTTCAACCTAAGCGTGCAAGGCCGCTATGCCGGCGCTCAGTTTGACGACGCGCCCAACACGCTGCTGCTGGATCACTACTTCACGCTCGACCTGCTCGCCGGGCGCTCGCTGGGCCATGGCTTGGAAGTCTTTGGCGCGTTCGAGAATCTCCTGAACCAGCGCTACAACGTGAGCCTCACGCCGGTGGCCAACCAACCCCTCCTTCCCACCCAGAGTGCGCCTTTCCTGGCCCGCATCGGAGTAAGGCTAAATTATCCGCGCCGCTAGATAAGTCGCCGTCCTGTCATGTTGAGCGGAGCCGGAGCGAGCGTAGCGAACTCCGGCGCAGTCGAAACATCTCTACCCCGGCAGGGTCCTTGCCGGGCTTAGGGATTCCTCCGCCTTCGCTAGCGCTCAGGGTCGGAAT